>NZ_JBFULS010000058.1:0-37092 GCF_054049775.1 Methylobacterium sp. P5_C11
CCCCCCCGGGCCGCCCGGAAACGCCCCCGGGCCTGCCGGCGGCGCGCCGCCGAAGCCGCCGCGGGGCGCCCCGAACCCTCCAGGTCCGTCCGTGCCGGGGACCAGGGCGCCCCCCGGCCGGGTATCGATGGCGGGGCCGCGCGGCCCACCGAGGCCGCCCAAACCTCCGGCTCTGCCGCCGGGCTCGGCGCCGAAACGTCCGGGCAGTTCGTCGGGCAGGTTGCGCAGATCCAGTCGGTCGCGCTCCCGCTCGAACCGCGGGGCATCCGGTTGCGTCGGCCCGGGAGCGATGCGGTTCTCGATCCGCAGCCGCTCGACCGTGAGGTCGCCGTCCCGCGCGATCGAGGCAGTCAGCACCGCCCGCACGCTCCCGGCGCGCGGAACCCGCGCGGCCGCCCGGCCCACCACCGCGTAGCCTGCGCCGACGTCGAGACCGGCGCCGGCCCGGCCGATATAGGCCTCGATCGAGACCCGCCTGAGACCCGGCGGAAACGGCAGGCCCACCTGCGCCGCGTTGGTCACGGCGAGCACATTGTTCGTCGCCGTTCCGGTCACCTGGACACGCTTGCCCGGCGGCAGGGCGTCGGCCCCCGAGAGGCGGAGGGCGCCGATCCTGAGCCCGTCCGGGCCGCGGCGCACCGGGCCGGAGACGCGATCCGGCCCGGTCTCCCGCGCCTCGATCAGGCTCGCCACGATCACGCCGTCCGGCCGCCGCAGCCCGCTCACGGCGACCCGTGCGCCCGGCTTCCACGCGCCGTCGAGACCCGCGGTCGAGACCCGCTGCCCCAGCACGATCAGGTGCCCCGGCGCGACGGCCTCCACCGGCCCGACCACCTCGCTGGTCACGTCGATGCGCCGCGTGGCGAGGCCGCCGCCCTCCGGCCGCGCGACCACGTGGACCACCTGCCCGATCTTCAGGTCGGCGGTCGTCGCGGGAGCGCCGTCGATGCGCACCTCCACCTCCGGCGGATAGGCGATGCGCAGGTCGTTGACGATGATCGAGCCGAAGCGGCGGATCGTGCCGATCACGCCGGTGCCGCCGATGCCGCGGTCGCCTTCACCCAGAGATCCGCCCTTCGGCTCGTCGGTCCGCATCATGCCGGTGCCGCCGATACCCTGGTCGCGCGGCGCTTCCTGCGGACGGACGGCGCCTGGCAAGAGGGTCGCGGCGCCCGCGAGCAGGCGCAGGACGAACCGACGATTGGGCGACACGGGCACCGGCCGGGCTCTCAACGGCCGTCCTTGGGCTGCGCCGGGGGCGCCGCTTCCGTGTAGACGTAAAGGCCGAAGTTCCAGCGATGCGTGCCGCCCGGGTCGGTCTGGCAGGCCGCGTGCGCTTCCCGGTTGGCCTGCTGCAGGGCCTCCATGGCGATCTCGCGGGCGCGAGCCTCGAGCTTGGTCGCGAGCTCCTTGGACAGCCCGTCATAGTGGACCGCCCGCTCCAGGAAGCGCGGCGTCTCGCCGACGATGTTGGCGACGGCCGCGGCGATGTGGTCGTGCAGGTTGCGGCCGAAATAATAGAGCTGCGGCCCCTCGGCGCCGTCGCCCCGGGGCACGTAGGCGGCCTCGGCCAGCACGATCCGATCCTGCGGATCGGTGAAGGCCAGCCCGCGGTCGAGCCACTCGTCGAGGACGGCGCGGGGCCGCAGGTCCCGGGTCACGCCGGCCACCAGGGATTCGAACGAGGGCGCGCCGCCCTCGGCAGTGCGCGGCAGCTTCAGGGGTTGGCCCTGCGGATCGGTGAAGGCCGGATCGGCGATCCAGCGGGCGATGATCCGGCTGGTGCGCGAGACGACCGCCGGAACGGCGCTGACCGGGGCGCCGGCACCGCGCAGACGCCGGACCTCCTTGCGGTGGATGCCGGTCAGCAGGGAGACGCGGCTGTCGGTCTGCTCCTTGCCGGCCAGTGCGAAGTCGTATTCCGCCACGTTCACGTAGAGCTCACGCAGGAGGTCCATCAGTCCCGGGAACGTGATGCCGCGAGCCACGAGCAGGCGCACGAGTGGGCGCAGCAGCCGCGCGAGCGGCGCGTGAAGGTTGGCCCCCTCCCGCGGTGTATCGGCAGTCTCAGACATGGCTCCATCGTGACGGCTTGTGCCGTGGGATACAATCCCACCGCGTGCGGCCCCGCACACCGAACCGCACTTTCAGAATTGACGTGGGATTTTTGCACACGTAAGCCAGATCGTGGTCAAATTTCCCACGAAGAGCCGGGAACAGGCAGCAATGACAGATCGAACCCGCCCGCTTGTCCCAGTGGCGATGCCACCGCTCACGCTCCCCGTTTCGTCCGCCGCCCGTCTGCGGTTGAGCGATCCCATTCCGCGGTTGCGGCGCCTCGTCTGCGCCTTCGCCGCGTTCACCCTGCCCGTCCTCGGGGTCGCTGTCGCGGAAACGGTCCACCGCGCCATCGCACCGAAGACGTCGCAGGCCGCCGCACCCGTCATCCCCTCAGACGGGGCGGCGGCACCCTCGGGTGTCGTCACGCCAGCGCGCGCCACCCGAACCATGAGAGCGGCCGCGCGAGCGACCGAAATCCCCGCGGTGCAGTCGTGATTGCCCTGTCCGGATCGGGTCATCCGCAGCCAGCCCCGGCCTGCGGCGGAGCGGCCGTCCTCGATCTCGCGCTGTGCCTGATCTTGTCCGTGACGGTCGTCGGTCTGCTCCTCCTGGCCCTCTGATCCCGCCGCCTCGCCGCGCTCCAGACCGAGAAATCCATGACCTTCAGGTTCCATGCTGCCCTCACGGGCATCACGATCGGCTGCGTCGCCCTTACGGCTCAGGCAGCGGATCTGCCCCGGCGCGCACCGCCTCCGCCCCTGCCGCCCCCGCTGCCGGTCTTCACGTGGACCGGATTCTATGCGGGCTTGAATGCGGGGTACGCCCTCCACACGGGAAGCAGCGGATTCACCGACCCGACCTACGGGGCCGCCACCGGCGGCGGTCGGTCCGGCGGCTTCGCCGGTGGCGGACAGATCGGCTACAATTATCAGTTCAACCCGGGCTCCGGCTTCCTGGTCGGCGCCGAAACCGACATCCAGGGCACGGCCTTCGCGAAGGCGGACGCCGCTTATCTCGGCACGACGCCCTACTACAGCGTTCGGCCCAGCCTGGACTATTTCGGCACGGTCCGCGGCCGGCTCGGCTACGCGTTCGATCGCGTCCTCGTCTACGGCACCGGCGGCTTCGCGTATGGCGGCGGTGCCCGCTCAACCTATGCGGGATCCTATCCCTACGCTCCACCGTCCACCGATCGGATCGGCTACGCGACCGGCGGCGGCATCGAGTACGCCTTCACCGAGAAGCTCTCCGTCAAAGTGGAGGCCCTCTATCTCCATCTCGGCCGAGGATCGGCCGCCGCGACGTATTACAACGCCAGCGTTCCGGCATATTATGGTGCCGGCAAACAGGATTCCGGGTTCGCTCTGGTTCGGGCCGGTGTAAATTACCGATTCTGAGTAATATTGCCTGGCCGAGTACTTGACGGATCGGCCGGGCTCGGTCGCAATGGACGGCGTTCGGCTTTGCGAATCCGTCGGCCGCGTGCACCTGTTCTCGGCCGGTGGGGATCGGCAATCCCGAATGCCGCTCGGGCCTCGCTCCGCGTGACCAGGGGTCTTCGCCGACAGGATCGACCGTGACCGTTCCGAGCCCGACTTCCCTGACGATCGTTTCGCTCGCCTTCGGGCTCGTGGCCTGCGCCGTCTCGGCGCAAGCTCAGGAAATCGTCCCGCCCGGCTCGGCCGGCCACGGTGGCATCCTGATCTACGGGAATTTCTGCGGCCCCGGCAGTCGGGGACCCGGATACCCGCCGATCGACGCCCTGGATCGCGCCTGTGCGCATCACGACGCGTGCTATCCCGAACCGGCCTCGGGGAGGCTGCCGACCTGCGCCTGCAACGGTCGCCTCCAGCGCGAGGCCGGAACGGTTGCCAGAGACCCGCGCGCGCCGGCTCAGACCCGACAGACCGCGCAGTTCATCTCGGATTTCGCCGCGGCGCTGCCCTGCCAGTAGGCCGCGCCGCAGGACGGGTCAGGCCGCGTCGGCCGGATTGGCGGCAGCCTTGGGACCGCCCTTGGCCACACCCACCAGGGCCGGCCGAAGCACGCGCTCGCCGATGACGTAGCCCGCCTGCACGACCTGCACGACGGTTCCTGCCGGAACCTCGGCATTCGACACCTCGAACATCGCCTGGTGACGGTTGGGATCGAACTTCTGGCCCTGCGGTTCGACGATCTTCACGCCGTGGCGCTCGAGGGTCTTGCCGAGGTCGCGCTCGGTCAGGTCGATGCCGTCGATAAGGCCCTTCAGGGCGCCGTCCGCCGAGGCCTTCGCGTCAGCCGGGACACTGTCGAGGGCACGGCGGATGTTGTCGGCGACGTTGAGCACGTCCCGGGCGAAGTTGGTCACCGCGTAGGCTCGGGCGTCGGCAACCTCACGTTCCGTGCGGCGCCGCAGATTCTCCATCTCGGCGAGGGTGCGCAGCATCCGGTCCTTCAGTTCGTCGCGCTCAGCGGTGAGCAGGGCCAGGGCCTCCGCGACGGGATCGACCGAGGCCGACCCGGCGCCCAGATCCGCGGGCGCGGAATCCTGGCCGGCACCGGCTTCGACCGTGGTCTGGCGCTGGTCATCCTGGGTCATGTCGTTGCTCGTCATCACGTTTCAGTCGTGGGCGGGAATCGATGCGGGATGGTCGAATTCGGCGCTGATATCTGACCGAGGGGCGACGAAATCAACCCGTCCGCTCACGCCTCCCGCGGCGGGGGCGCAGCCACCAGCGCCTCCAGTCCCTCGGCCTTGAGGGTGGCGACGTCGTGCGCGAACACGTCCATCACCGCGCTGCGGATCGCGGCCTGCCGGTCGGGCTGCGTCACCCGCGTGCCGGTAAGATCGGTGACGTAGAAGACATCCACGGCCCGCTCGCCGAAGGTCGCCACGTGGGCCGAGGTGATGTTGAGCGACAGCCGGCCGAAGGCCGTCGTCAGCTCGTAGAGGAGGCCCGGCCGGTCGAGGCCGGTCACCTCCACGACGGTTTCCCGGCTTGACAGGGCGTTGTCGATGATGACGTCCGGCGGCACCGGGAAGGTCTTGGCGCGGGTGCTCGACAGCGGGTGCTTGTCGGCGACGAGGTCGGCGATGCGGATCTCCCCCTTCAGCGCCCGCTCGATCGCCGCCGTGATGCGCTTGGTCCGGCGCAGCTCGTCCTCGTCGCGCTCGAAGGCGCGGGAGATGAAGATCGTGTCCAGGGCGAAGCCGTCGGTGGTGGTGAAGATCTGCGCGTCGACGATGTTGCTGCCGGCCGCCGCGCAGGCGCCGGTGACGATGGCGAGCAGGCGCGGATGATCCGGCGAGTAGATCGTGATCTCGGTCACCCCCCGCACGGGATCGAGGCCCACGTCGGTCGCGCTGGTCCGGCCGTCGGCGAGGGCGTCGCGCAGGAAGATCGCGTTCTTGAGCTGGCGCGTGCCGTCGACCTTGAGCCAGTAGGCCTGGCTGTGCCGGCCCGCATACGCGTCGAACTCCTCCGAGGCCCAGCCGGGCAGCTGCTCGCGCAGGCCCATCTGGACGAGGCGCACCCGGTCCGTGCGGGCGATCTCGGAATGGCCCCCCGACAGGTAGACCTCGGTCTCGTCGTAGAGGGTGCGGACCAGTGTGCCTTTCCAGGCGGTCCAGACGCCGGGGCCGACCGCCGTGATATCCGCCACGGTCAGGATCGTAAGGAGCTTCAGCCGCTCCAAGCTCTGCACGCTCGCGGCGAAGCGCTCGATCGTCTTGGCGTCCGAGAGGTCGCGGCTCTGCGCCGTCATGGACATCAGCAGGTGGTGCTCCACGAGCCAGCGCACCGTCTCGGTCTCGGCCTGGTTCAGGCCGAAGCGGGGGCAGAGCTTCTCGGCGATGGCGGCGCCGGCGATCGAGTGGTCCTCCGGCCGGCCCTTGGCGATGTCGTGCAGCAGGATCGCCGCGTAGAGAGCCGTGCGGTTGTGGATCGTGTGCACGAGGCGCGAGACCAGCGGATAGGTCTCCTGAGCCCGACCCGATTCGATGTCGGCCAGCACGCCGACCGTGCGCAGCAGGTGCTCGTCCACCGTGAAGTGGTGGTACATGTTGAACTGCATCATCGCGACGATGCGGCCGAAATCCGGAATGAAGCGGCCGAGCACGCCCGCCTCGTTCATCTCGCGCAAGGCCTCTTCCGGCGCATTCCGCGAGGTCAGGATCTCGACGAACAGGCGGTTCGCCTCGGGGTCGACGCGCAGCGACGGGTTGACGAGGCGAAGGGACCGGTTGGCCAGCCGCTTCGCGTCCGGATGGATCGCGAGGTTGTGCCGGTCGGCGAGCCAGAACAGCCGGATCAGGTTGACCGGGTCGCGTTCGAAGGCGTCCTCCGCGCGCAGGTTCACCCGGCCGTGGTCGATCCAGAAATCCTCCGCCTCGATCGCGGTCGCCCGGAAGCGGTCGCGGAACCGGCCGATCCAGCGGTCGAGCACCGGCGTGCGCTTGGCGTGGCGCGCCTCCAGCTCCGCACACACGATGGCGGTGAGGTCGCCGACATCCTTGGCGACGCGGAAATACGCCTTCATGAAGCGCTCGACGCCCGACAATCCGCCGCGGGCCTCGTACCCGAAGCGTTCGGCGATCCGCGGCTGCAATCCGAAGGACAGGCGCTCTTCCGCGCGCTTCGTCGCGAAGTGCATGTGGCAGCGGACCCGCCACAGGAACTCGTCGCAGCGCTCGAACAACGCGTATTCGTCCGGGGTGAACAGGCCGGCGCTCACGAGTTCGATCTGGTCGCGCACGCGGTAGGTGTATTTGGCGATCCAGAACAGCGTGTTCAGGTCGCGCAGGCCGCCCTTGCCGTCCTTGACGTTGGGCTCGACGAGGTAGCGGGAGGTACCGGCCTTCGAGACGCGCAGGTCGCGCTCGCGCAGCTTCGCCTCCACGAATTCGGAGGCGGACCCGACCACCAGCTCGGCGTCGAACCGCGTCACGAGTTCCTCGTAGAGGATCCGGGTGCCGAACAGGTATCGCGCTTCCAGGAGGGCGGTACGGATCGTCATGTCGGCCCGCGCCTCGCGCAGGCATTCCTCCACCGATCGTGTGGCGTGGCCGACCTTCAGCTTCAGGTCCCACAGGACATAGAGCATCCCCTCGACGACGCTCTCCGACCACGCGGTCTGCTTGTAGGGCAGCAGGAACAGGAGATCGATGTCCGAGCCCGGCGCCATCGTGCCCCGGCCGTAGCCGCCGGTGGCGACCACCGCGAGCTGCTCGCCGGTCGAAGGATTGTCGTTGGGATAGAGCCGCCAGACCACGGCGTCGTGGATCGCGCGGACCACCGCGTCGGTGAGGTTCGAGAGCGTTTGCGCGCAGCGCAGACCGTTGCGGTCCTCGAGGAGCTGCGCCTCGGCGGCGCGGTGGCCCTCCTCGATCACCCGGCGCAACTGCGGCACAAGGGCGGCCCTGAGCTTGGTGGGCTCGCGGGCCTCGCGGTCGAGGTTCTCCAGGACCGTGTTGAGGGCGGCGACGGGATCGAACATGGCTCCCGTTAGCATGATATCCCTACGCCGCCAGCCATCCGGCCCCCGTGGTCATTCCGCCGCCGGGAGGTCGAGTGCGAGCAGCCGCGCCGTCCGGTTGCGGGACGCACCCCGCGGCTCGGTCTCGCTCGCCTGACGCCGGGCGTCGGCGATGGCCGCGTGCACCCCGTCCACCGCCAGGATCAGGGCGCTCACCGTGCGGGAATCGATGCTGCGCTCGCGGGCATAGCAGACCACGTCGGCCACCAGCCCGTCGGTCTCGATCGCGATCGTGTCCAATTCGGAACTGGTCGTCGCCGCACGCACCTCGCGCATGATGTCGAGCAGCCGGTCGAGCACGACGTCCACGCGCTCCCGGCGCTTGCGGGCGAGCCGCTGCCCGATCCAGGCAATGCCGGAGCCGATCGTGCCGCCGAAGAAGGCGAAGAGGTAGATGTAGTCCTCGTAGCGATCGAGAAAGGTCTGCTGCTCGCGCTCGAAATAGTCGACCGCACCGGGATGGTTCGGGAGGCGCGCGGAGGTCGCCGCCACCGTCGTGTCGAAGTCCGGCGCCTTCATCAGCTTGGCAACCGGCGCCGCCGAGGCGAGCCGCGAGCGCCACTCGAACAGGTGCTGCGTCGCCGAGGCGACTGCGACGCGGCTGACCGTGCCCCGGGCCATCAGGCGATAGGAGGCGCCGACGGTCTTGATCTCCTCGTCGGGCCGCTTCGGTCGACCGCCGAAGGTGCCCGCCGGGATGGTCACGGCTTGCAACTCCGGGAAGCGTTGCAGGATCGCGTCGCCATCCGGGATCGAGACGAAGCCGATCTTGCGGTCCAGCGAACCCAGTTCGACGGCGTGCACCATCCCGGCCGCCGCCTTCGATGCGGGGCTGGCGATGATCGCGACCGCGTCGACCCGTTTGTCGGCGAGGGCGGCCGTGACCTCGCCGACCTTCAGCGGCACCACGACGACGTGGCCGGGCTCCGCCTCGGCAGCCGCATGGCTGCTCTCCGGCGCGTCCTCGGCCGCGCTGTCGGGCAGCAGGTCGTAGAAGGAGAGCAGGTTCGTCAGGAACGGCAGGTCGGCACTGTGGCGGACGACGATGCCGAGCCGCTTGCGTGCGAGGGCGGGGACGTCGTCGATGTCGGCTGCCTCGGGGGCGGCGATCACCAGGGCCTCGTCGTGCAGGATCGCCAGGGTCAGCCCGTTCTCGGGCAGGAACACGTCCGGCCGGACCACCGCGAGGTCGGCCTTGTTCCGCTGGAGTGCCAGGGCGCTGTCGCGGACATCGCCGTACCGGACGACCTTGAGGCGCACATCCTCGCGCGCCCGGTCGAGGGCGCTGGCATAGGCCTCGATCAGCGCGGCCTCGGGTCCGTCCTGGGGACCGACCGCGACCGTGAGCGTGTTCGGACGCGACAGGTAGACGATGGCGGCCGCGGCCGCGGCGAGCCCCAGGGCGACGAGGACCAGGAGCCACTCGCGGCGCATCAGAATCGCCGCCCCGGACTGCAGGCGCCGCCTGCGGCCCTGAGGGCGATCGGACGAAGAACGGTGGTTCGGGCCATCGCCGAGCCTGTCGCGTTGCGCACGTTCCATAGCCGAGTCATGGAACGCAAACCTGTCGAGATCGTGAAGAACCGGTGAAACCTCCAAACGTTGCAGGATCCGCGCCAGAACGCCGCGACCGGGCGGCCAAGCCGCCGGGGCCGGTGAGTCCGGCCTGGCTCGAACGGGCCGCGCTCCATTATCTGGAGCGCTACAGCGCCTCGACCGAGATGCTGCGCCGGACCCTGGCGCGCCGGGTCCAGAAGCGGGCGCGGGCTCGGGGCGAGGATCCCGAGGGCTTCGCGGACCTCGTCGCCGCGACGGTGGCGCGGGCGGTCTCGGCCGGGCTCGTGGACGATGCGCGATTCGCCGATACCCGGCTCGCCACCCTGCGCCGACGCGGCACGTCCAGCCGGGGCGTCTCGGCCAAGCTCGCCGCCAAGGGCGTCCCGCGGGCCGTGGTCGAGGCGGCCATGCAGGCCGAGCGCGAGGCCATGGCCGACGGGGAGGCGGACCGGATCGAAGATCAATCCGCCCGGGCCTATGCCAAGCGGCGGCGCCTGGGTCCGCATCGCCGCTCGGATCAGCGGGCCGCCTATCGGGACAGGGACCTCGCGGCGCTGGCGCGGGCCGGGTTCGGCTACGACCTCGCCCGGCGGGTCGTCGACGAGGAGCCGGATGCGCCGCCATGACGGGTGCGGCATCGCGGCTCGGGGCAAAGGGCTCGTCCGCCTTGCACCTTCGGCCGGGTTGTTCATTGTCTGTTCGATGGACGAGACCCTTGCCAAGAAGCTGCGCATCCTGGCCGATGCCGCGAAATACGATGCGTCCTGCGCCTCGTCGGCGGCGCCGAAGCGCGCGGCCGGCAAGGACGGCCTCGGCTCCACCACCGGGGCCGGAATTTGCCACGCCTACACGCCGGACGGGCGCTGCGTGTCGCTCCTGAAGATCCTGCTGACCAACTGGTGCCTGTTCGACTGCGCCTACTGCGTGAACCGGCGGTCCTCGAACGTGCGGCGGGCGAAATTCACGGTCGAGGAGGTCGTGAATCTCACGCTGAATTTCTACCGGCGCAACTACATCGAGGGTCTGTTCCTGTCCTCCGGCATCATCAAGTCGCCGGACCACACGATGGAACTGCTGACCCGCGTGGCGAAGTCGCTCCGGCGCGACCATGGCTTCGCCGGGTACATCCACCTGAAATCGATCCCCGAGGCGAGCCCCTGGCTGATCGAGGAGGCCGGCCTCTACGCCGACCGGCTGTCGATCAACGTCGAGCTGCCCACCGAGGCGAGCCTGGAGCGCCTTGCTCCCGAGAAGGACGGCGCCGCGATCCAGGGCGCGATGGCGCAGATCGGCGAGCGGATCGCGGAGGCGAAGGCCGAGAAGAGGCGCTTCTCGCCGGCCGGTCATTCGACGCAGGTGATCGTGGGGGCGGACGCCACCACCGACGAGGCGCTGATCCGCAAGAGTGCGCTGCTCTATGGCAGCGTCGGCCTGAAGCGGGTCTATTACTCCGCGTTCAGCCCGATCCCGGACGGCTCGGCGATCCTGCCGCCAAAACCGCCGCCGCTCCAGCGCGAGCACCGGCTCTACCAGGCCGACTGGCTGCTCCGGTACTACGCATTCACCCCCGACGACGTCGCCGACGCGGCCGAGGGCGGCATGCTCGCCCTCGACATCGATCCGAAGCTCGCCTGGGCGCTGAAGCATCGGGACAAGTTCCCCGTGGACGTCAACAAGGCCGATCGGGAATGGCTGCTGCGGGTGCCGGGGCTCGGGGCGCGGGCGGTCGACAAGATCGTCAAGGCGCGCCGCCACACGACCCTGCGCCTGGACGACGTCGCCCGTCTCACGTCGGGCCTGAAACGGGCGCGGCCGTTCCTCGTGGCCGCCGATCATCGCCCCGTCGGTCTCACGGATCGGCTCGACCTGCGGACGCGGCTGGTCGAGCCGGCGGCCCAGCTGAGCTTGTTTTGATGCGAGCGGGAAACGCGCCTTCCCTTCTCTCCCCCGCTGAGAGGGGAGGGGATTCGCGGAGTCCGCGCGCCGTCGCTTTGCGCCCGGGCGCCGATCTCACCGGTTTTCGCCTTGCCGTCCGGAGCCTCGTCGCCCAGGGCGTTCGGCCCGAAGCCGTGACATGGACGGTGACCGATTCGCCCGGCCTGTTCGGCGCCGCGTCGGCCCCGGCCCCTGGCGCGCCGCTGGCCCTGCCGAAACCTGTGGCCGGCCTGATCCCCCAGGTGGTTCCGCACAGCGATCCGGAACGCTACGGCCTGCTCTACGCGTTGATCTGGCGGGTCTGCCAAGGCGAGCGGCACCTGATGGAGGTCGGCAGCGACCCGCTGGTCTACCGCCTGCACCGGATGGCGAAGGCGATCGGGCGCGACCTGCACAAGATGCACGCCTTCCTGCGCTTCCGTCGGTCGGAAGATGGCCGGGGCGAGCACTACGTCGCGTGGTTCGAGCCGGATCACCACATCCTGGAGGCCGCCGCACCGTTCTTCGTGAACCGCTTCCGCGGGATGCGCTGGTCGATCCTGACGCCCGAGGGCTCGGCCCATTGGGACACCGAGACCCTGACCTTCGGGCCGCCCGGGGACCGGACGCAGCTGCCCGAGGGCGACGGGTTCGAGGCCGGCTGGCAGACCTATTACGAGAGCACGTTCAACCCGGCCCGCACCAACCTCAAGGCGATGCGGGCCGAGATGCCCAAGAAATACTGGCGCAACATGCCCGAGACGGCCGCGATCCCCGCCCTGGTGCGCGCGGCGGCCGGGCGTACCGAAGCGATGATCGAGAGGGAGCCGACCGTGCCCACACGCCGCGAACCCGCCCGCGCCGTCGCCGCGATGGCGGACCAGGATCCCAAGACCCTGGACGAGCTGAACGCGATCATCCGCCGGACCGAGCCGCTCGTGCCGGGCGCGACCCAGGCCGTGCTCGGCGAGGGGCCGGTGGGCGCCACGATCGCCTTCGTGGGTGAGCAGCCCGGCGACCAGGAGGACCGGCAGGGTCGTCCCTTCATCGGGCCGGCCGGGCAGCTCCTGTCCCGCGCCATGGCGGAGGCCGGGATCGACCGCGGGGCAAGCTATCTCACGAACGCGGTCAAGCACTTCAAGTTCGAGGAGCGCGGCAAGCGCCGCATCCACCAGAAGCCGACGGCCGGCGAGGTCAGCCATTATCGCTGGTGGCTCGACCGGGAGCTGGAGTTCGTGGCGCCCAAGCTCGTCGTCGCCCTCGGCGCGACCGCCGTGCTGGCGCTGACCGGAAAGGCGGTTCCGATCACGCGGGCGCGCGGGCCGTTCCGGTTCGACCGGCACGACAACCGCTTCCAGGGCTTCATCACCGTGCACCCCTCCTACCTCCTGCGCTTGCCCGACGAGGCGAAGGCGGAGGCCTACGCGGCCTTCGTGGACGACCTGCGCCGGGTGGAAACGCTGGGGCGGGAACTCGCCGCCTGATCCCGCGCGGCGGCGGCCCGAGTCTGGTAGGCTGTTGGTGCCGATTTCCGATTCCCTGCGGTGCCGGATCCATGGACAGGCACGTCGCCCTCGACATCCTGCGTTCCAACCAGGCCGAGCTGCGCCGGCGCGGGGTGCTGCACGCCGCCCTGTTCGGCTCGGTCGCCCGGGGGAGGCGCGGGCGGATAGCGACCTCGACGTGATGATCGACATCGATGCGCCCGTTGTGGGCGGGATCTACGGCTATGTCGGCCTGTGCCACTTCATCGATGACCTGTTTCCGATCCGGGTCGACGTGGCGAACCGGGCGGCTCTGAAGGATCGAGTCCGCGCGCGGGCCGAGCATGATGCCGTTTTCGCCTTCTGAGCGCGAGCGGACGGTCTGCTCAGACATCGTCGCCAACGCCGAGCGCGCAACTCGGTTCGTTGCTGGATTCACGCTCGAGACATTCGAGGCAGACGAGCGCACCCAATTCGCGGTCGTGCGCTGCTCGGAGATCATTTCGGAGGCGAGCCGCCGATTGAGCGCCGAGACGAAAGCCCGGTATCCCGAGGTGCCGTGGCGACAGATCGCGGATGCGGGCAACGTCTATCGCCACAGCTATCACCGGGTGACGCTGGACATCGTCTGGCTCACCGTCCACCACGAAGAGCCCGTTCTGGTCGCGGCCTGCCGCACCGAGCTGGACCGCGTGCCCGACTCCTGATCGCCCAGAGCCGCCCGAGCCCATGACCGACTCGAAGCCCGCGTCGAGCCCCGAGACCAAGCCCGTCGGCCCCGGCGATCAGGTGATCCTGGTCGATGGCTCGTCTTTCATCTTCCGGGCCTATTTCCAGTCGATCAACCAGGACCAGAAGTACAATTCCCGCCCCTCCGACGGGCTGCCCACCGGCGCCGTCCGCCTGTTCTGCACCAAGATCGCGCAGTTCCTGCAGGACGGGGTCGCGGGCACGATGCCGACCCATCTCGGCATTGTCTTCGACAAGTCCGAGGGCTCGTTCCGCAAGGAGATGTTCCCGGACTACAAGGGGCATCGTCCCGACGCGCCCGATGACCTCAAGCGCCAGATGCCGCTGATGCGAGACGCGGTGCGGGCCTTCGGCCTGCACGCCGTGGAGCTGGAGCGTTACGAGGCCGACGACCTGATCGCCACCTACACCCGGCAGGCGGAGGCGCGGGGCGCGGGCGTCATCATCGTCTCCTCCGACAAGGACCTGATGCAGCTCGTCGGGCCGCAGGTTCGGTTCTACGATTTCGAATCCGGCGCCAAGGGCAAGCCCGGCTACCGGCCCGAGCGCAACCTCGATGTCGAGGCGATCATCGCCAAGTGGGAGGGCCTGCAGCCGAACCAGATCGGCGACGCCCTGGCGCTCATCGGCGACACATCCGACAACGTGCCGGGGGTGCCCGGCATCGGCCTGAAGACCGCCGCGGCCCTGATCAAGGAGTTCGGCAGCCTCGAAACCCTGCTGGAGCGGGCGGGCGAGATCAAGCAGCCCAAGCGCCGGGAGACGCTGCTGGCCAACGTCGATCAGGCCAAGCTTTCGCGCAAGCTCGTCGCGCTGATGGAGGACGTGCCCGTCCCGGTGGCGCTCGACGACCTCGGCGTGCCTCAGCCCGATCCGGAGAAGCTCGTCGGCTTCCTGAAGGCGATGGAGTTCAATACCCTCACGCGCCGCATCGCCCAGATGCTGCACGTCGATCCCGAGGCGGTGAAGCCCGATCCGCGGCTCCTGCCGGGCTCCCGGCCGCAGGGCTCCGCCAATGGCGCGGGCGGCAGCGACGCGGTGCCGTTCTTCGGCGATTCCGTGCCCCCGGACCCGGAGACCGCAGCCGCCGGCGCCGAGCGCCCGCCTGGCGCAGCCCCGCCCGAGGGCGGGGAGGTCGATCCCTTCGCGGATCTCGATCTGCCGGACGCCCCGGCCAAACCCCGGGCGCCCGTGGAGGCAACTCCCGGCAACGTGGTGGCCGCCCGGGCCGCGGAGGCCGTGGCGCCGTTCGACACCGCCGCCTACGAGACCGTCGCGTCCCTGGAGCAGCTCGACGCCTGGATCGCCCTGGGCCAGGAGGCCGGTGTGATCGCGGTCGACACCGAGACCGACGCGCTGGACGCCCACAGGGCCGGCCTCGTCGGCGTGTCGCTGGCGGTCGCCACCGGCCGGGCCTGCTACATTCCGCTGGCCCACGTGCAGGCGGCGAAGGTGCAGGCCGACGCCACGGACCTGTTCGGCGAGGGCGCCGCGTCCTCCGATGTGGCCGAGCCGGTTCCGGGCCAGATCCCCCTGAAGGACGCCATCGCCCGGCTGAAGCCGCTCCTGGAGGATCCCGGCGTCCTGAAGGTCGGCCAGAACCTCAAATACGACTGGGTCGTGCTCGCCCGCTACGGCATCGAGGTGGCGCCCTTCGACGACACGATGCTGATCTCCTACGTGCTCGATGCCGGCAAGGGCGGACACGGCATGGACGAGCTGGCCCGCCGCCATCTCGGCCACCAGCCGATCACGTTCTCCGACGTGGCCGGGACCGGCCGCAACAAGGTCAGCTTCGACCGCGTCGCCATCGACAAGGCCACGGCCTACGCGGCCGAGGACGCGGACGTCACCCTGCGCCTGTGGCGGATGATGAAGCCCCGTCTCGTCGCCGAGCACCGGGTGGCCGTCTACGAGACCCTGGAACGGCCGCTCGTCCCGGTGATCGCCCGGATGGAGCAGCGCGGCATCCGGGTCGACCGGGAGATGCTGAGCCGGCTCTCAGGGGACTTCTCGCAGATCCTGGTGCGCCTGGAGGAGGAGATCCAGGAGGATGCCGGCGAGAAATTCTCCGTAGGCTCGCCCAAGCAGATCGGCGACATCCTGTTCGGGAAAATGGGCCTGCCAGGCGCGAAGAAGACGCCGTCCGGCCAGTGGGCGACGCCCGCCACGCTCCTGGAGGAACTGGCCCAGGCCGGCCATGAACTGCCCAAGAAGATTCTGGAGTGGCGGCAGCTCTCGAAGCTGAAATCCACCTACACCGACTCCCTGCAGACGCATGCCGACCGGGAGACGGCGCGGGTCCACACCTCGTTCTCTCTGGCGGCCACCACCACGGGCCGGCTCTCATCGTCGGAGCCGAATCTCCAGAACATCCCGATCCGCACCGAGGAGGGGCGGCGCATCCGCCGGGCCTTTGTGGCCGCGCCCGGCAACCGGCTGATCTCGGCGGATTATTCCCAGATCGAGTTGCGGCTCCTGGCCCACATGGCCGACATCCCGGAACTCCGGAAGGCCTTCGCGGACGGGATCGACATCCACGCGGCCACGGCCTCCGCGATGTTCGGCGTGCCGCTCAAGGAGATGACGCCCGATCTGCGGCGGCGGGCCAAGACCATCAACTTCGGCATCATCTACGGCATCTCGGCCTTCGGGCTGGCCGACCGCCTCGGCATCGGCCGCGAGGAGGCGTCGGCCTTCATCAAGCAATATTTCGAGCAGTTCCCCGGGATCCGCGACTACATCGACTCCACCAAGAAGATCTGCCGCGACAAGGGCTACGTCACGACCCTGTTCGGCCGCGTCTGCCACTATCCGCAGATCCGCTCCAACAACCCGTCCGAGCGCGCCAGCGTCGAGCGGCAGGCGATCAACGCGCCGATCCAGGGTTCGGCCGCCGACATCATCCGCCGGGCCATGGCGCGGATGGAGGCGGCCCTCGCCGCCAGGAAGCTCGGCGCCCGGATGCTACTTCAGGTGCACGACGAACTGGTGTTCGAGGTCGCCGAGGACGAGGTCGAGACGACGATCCCGGTCATCGCCTCGGTGATGGAGGAGGCTCCGGCCCCGGCCTTGACGCTGAAGGTGCCGCTGGTGGTGGAGGCCAAGGCGGCGGGGAACTGGCAGGAGGCGCATTGACGCCGCCGTCGTGGACGACGGCCGCGGCTGCCGAGGGGCCTGATCGGATCGGGGATCGAGCGGGCGGCCTTCGCGCGCGCTGCGACGCAAGCCACCCGCACGGCAGCCGCTGCGGCCCTCAGATCCGGGTTGCTCCGCTGTACCTGCCGAGTCGCACGCCAAGTCGGATGCGTCCGTACCCGAACTGAGCAGGCACGTCCGAACGTCCGTCGTCGATCGAACCGGCAACCTTGGAGATAAGGTCAAAGCGGTCCATACGCGCGAAGCCTCATGAACTGCATCGCCTTTAGCTTGTGACCAATTCCCTCTCCTTCCTCGCCGGCGGCGGCGAGGCCGCGCGGTTGATCCGCGCGCGCGACTGGTCCGGCCATCCCCTCGGTCCCCCGGAGACATGGCCGGCGGAGTTCCGCGCGGCCCTCTCGCTCGTGCTCAACTCGCCGGAATCGATGATCCTGGCCTGGGGGCCGGATCTCCACTTCTTCTTCAACGACACCTACGTGCCGCTCCTCGGGCCGCGGCTCTCCTGGGCGATGGGGGCGCGGTTCGACGAGGTCTGGGCCGATGCCCTGGATCAGGCCAGGCCGATCATCGACGCCGCCCTGGCGGGCCGGCCGGAACGGTTCGTCGATCTGCCGTGGACGCTCGGCACCGACCGGGGCGCCCGGGACACGTGGTGGAGCTTCTCGTATTCCCGGGTGCTCGATGCCGAGGGACGCGTCGCGGGCCTGTTCATCCTCACCAACGAGACCACCGCCCGCGTGCGCGCCGACGCCGCTCTCAAGGAGAGCCAGGACAGGCTCGAAGCCGCCCTCACGGAACTGCGCGACCTCAACGCGTCCCTGGCGCGGCAGGTCGAGGAGCGTACAGCCGACTGCAATGCCCTGTGGACCCTCTCGTCCGACATGATGCTGCGCTGCCAGTTCGACGGGACGATCACCGCGGTGAACCCCGCCTGGACGGAGGTGCTGGGCTGGCGGGAGGACGACCTGATCGGGATCACGCTGATCGACGTCGTCCATCCGGACGATCTGGCCCCTACGCTCGAGGGTGCGCGAAAGCTCTCGGCCGGCGGCAGCCTCGCGCGGTTCGACAACCGCTACCGTCACCGGGACGGGACCTATCGGTGGATCAGCTGGGCGGCCCGGACGGGCGAGGGTGTGATCAACGCCGTCGGGCGCGACTTCACGGCGGAGCGCGAGCGTGCCGATGCCCTGGCGGCCGCCGAAGAGGCCCTGCGGCAGTCGCAGAAGATGGAAGCGGTGGGGCAACTCACCGGCGGCATCGCCCACGACTTCAACAACCTGCTCGCGGGGATCTCCGGATCACTCGAGATGATCCAGACCCGCCTGGGTCAGGGCCGCGTCATGGACGTCGACCGCTACATCAACGCCGCGCAGGGGGCGTCCAAGCGGGCCGCCGCCCTGACCCACCGGCTGCTTGCCTTCTCGCGGCGTCAGACCCTGGATCCGAAGCCCACCGACGTGAACCGGCTGGTCGCCGGCATGGAGGAATTGATCCGTCGCACCGTGGGTCCCGCCGTGATCGTGGAGGTGGTCGGCGCCGCGGGCCTCTGGCCGGCCCTGGTCGATCCCCCGCAGCTCGAGAACGCGCTCCTCAACCTCTGCATCAACGCCCGGGACGCGATGCCGGAGGGCGGCCGGATCACGATCGCGGCCGCCAATGCCCGGCTCGATGCGCGCGCCGCCCGGCGCCACGACATGCCGCCCGGGCAGTACCTCTCGCTCTGCGTGACCGATACCGGCATCGGCATGCCGCCGGACGTCGTCGGCAAGGTGTTCGAGCCGTTCTTCACCACGAAGCCGCTGGGGCAGGGCACCGGCCTCGGCCTGTCGATGATCTACGGCTTCGCGCATCAATCGGGCGGACAGGTCCGGATCCATTCCGAGGTCGGCAAGGGCACCGCGGTCTGCCTGTACCTGCCGCGCCATCGCGGTGCGGTGGCGGACGAGGACCCACACGCCGCCGTGGGGGCGCTCCCGCGAGCCGCGCCGGGGGAGACCGTGCTGGTGGTCGACGACGAGCCGACCGTGCGCATGCTGGTCACCGACGTTCTGGAGGATCTGGGCTACACGGTGATCGAGGCCGCCGACAGCGTCGCCGGTCTGAAGGTGCTGCAATCCGACGTGCGCATAGACCTGCTGGTCTCTGATATCGGGCTGCCGGGCGGCATGAACGGGCGCCAGATGGCCGAGGCGGGACGGCTCTCGCGCCCGGGACTAAAGGTGCTGTTCGTCACCGGCTACGCTGAGACCGCCGTGCTCGGCTACGGCGAGCTGGAGACCGGGATGCAGGTCATCACCAAGCCGTTCGTGGTGGAGGTGCTGGGTGCCCGCATCCGCGAGATGATCGGAACGGCTTGACCGCACGGCCGGTTCGGGCCTCATCGGCCGGAAACGGCGGGGAGGAGACACGCCATGCGGGCGCTGCTGTGCACGAAGCTCGACGGGCCGGAGCATCTGGAAATCGCGGAGCGTCCCGATCCGGTCCCGAGCCCCGGACAGGCCCTGGTGCGGATGCGCCTCGCGGCGCTGAACTTCTTCGACACGCTGATCGTGGCGGGGCGCTACCAGGTGAAGCCGCCGCTGCCGTTCTCGCCGGGTGGCGAGGGGGTCGGCGTTGTCGAGGCGCTGGGGGAGGGGACGTCGGGGGTGGCCGTAGGAGACCGGGTGATCGTCCACGCGGGCCACGGCTGCTGCGCGGAGCTGATCGCCATCGAGGCCGCCAAGCTCACACCGGTACCGGACGGTGTCCCGGACGAGCAGGCGGCGGGTCTCACCATCACCTACGGCACCTCGCTTCATGCCCTGGCGAACCGCGCGCGACTGAAACCCGGGGAGTGGCTCGCGGTGCTGGGCGCTTCCGGGGGCGTCGGCCTCGCCGCGGTGGAACTCGGGCGCTTGATGGGCGCGCGGGTGATCGCCTGCGCCTCCTTGGAGGAGAAGCTCGCCGTAGCCCGCGCCCACGGGGCCGAGGCCACGCTGGTCTACGATCCCGCGACCCTCAAGGACGAGCTGCGCCGGATCTCCGGCGGTGGGGTCGACGTCGTCTACGACGCGGTCGGCGACGCCTACGCGGAGCCCGCCCTGCGGGCGCTCGGCTGGCGCGGGCGCTACCTCGTCATCGGCTTCGCCGCCGGCGCCATCCCGCGGCTGCCGCTGAACCTGATGCTCCTCAAGGAACTCGACGTGCAGGGCGTCCACTGGGGCGCCTTCCTGGACCGGGAGCCGGAGGCGCATCGGGCCGATCAGCGCCGGCTCCTCGGCTGGGTGGCCGAGGGCAAGCTCACCGCGCAGGTGCACGGCGTCTACCCGCTGGCGGCGTTCCAGGAGGCCTTCGGCCTCCTGACCCGACGCGCCGCGGTGGGGAAGGTGCTGCTGCGACCCTGATCTCTCAGAGCAGCCCGCGCGCCTTCGCCAGGGCGACCAGATCCGCCTGTGGGCGGGCGCCGATATGCTGGATTACCTCGGCGGCCGACAGCGTGCCGAGCCGAGCGCTGGCGACGTGGTCGAGCCCGCGGGCGTGGCCGGCCAGGAAGCCCGCCGCGAACAGGTCGCCCGCGCCGGTCGTATCGACCACCTCGTGCACCGGGCTCGCCTCGACGGCGCGGACCTCGCCGCCCTGAACCACCAGGGCGCCCTCGGCCGAACGGGTCACGAGGCCGAGCAGGTGCCGGCCGCGGGCGTTGCGCTCGTCGCGCAGCGACGCCACGGCGACCTCGGGATCGGCGGTCTCGTACAGGCTCTGCAGCTCGCCGATGTTGGCGAACAGGATGTCGATGCTGCCGTCGCGGAGGAGCCCGAGGAACTCGTCCCGGTAGCGGCCGACGCAGAACGCGTCCGACAGGGTGAGCGCCACGGCGTTGCCGGCCTGATGGGCGATCTGCGCGGCCTTGCGGAACGCCTCCTTGGCTGCCGGCGGATCCCAGAGATAGCCTTCGAGGTAGACGACGCGGGCGGACCCCACGAGCGCCTTGTCGACGTCGTCCGGGCTCAGGCCCTGGCAGGCGCCGAGATAGGTGCTCATCGTGCGCTCGCCATCCGGCGACACCAGCACGAAGCAGCGGGCGGTGGCCGGTCCATCTTCGGACGGCGGCACGGTGAAGGCGACGCCGGTCGCCTTGAGATCGTGGCTGAACAGGCCGCCCAGCGCGTCGTTCCGGACCTTGCCGACGAAGC
This sequence comes from Methylobacterium sp. P5_C11, assembly GCF_054049775.1. Classification (NCBI taxonomy): domain Bacteria; kingdom Pseudomonadati; phylum Pseudomonadota; class Alphaproteobacteria; order Hyphomicrobiales; family Methylobacteriaceae; genus Methylobacterium; species Methylobacterium sp. P5_C11. The sequence continues at coordinate 20,618 of NZ_JBFULS010000058.1, forward strand.
CGGTCCTGGTCCCGAGCAGGGCCGCGCCGACGGCGGTGTTCGCGCCCGAGCCGCCCGACACGATCGTAGCCGGACCCATTGCCTGGAACAGGGCCTCGGCCCGCGGCTCGTCGATGAGCTGCATCGCGCCCTTGGTGACGCCCTGTGCGGACAGGAAGGCATCGTCCGTGCGGGCGATCACGTCGACGATCGCATTGCCGAGCACGAGGAGATCGAGGGGTTCAGTCATCCGGGCGTCCTGTTTCGCATTCGCGCCGCTGTGGCATCCGCCTCGGATCGGATCAAGCTCCGACGTCGGCCGGCGGGCGGTCGGCGAACGGCGCGGGGACGGGCAGCCTCAGGCCGGGCGGGGTCCGGTCCAGCGTCTCCCGGGTCGCGATGCGGGGTTCGATCAGTGCGCCTTCTATGCGGCGGCGGTGACGGTTCTCCGGTCCAAGCCGGGTTCAGGCCTTACCGGAAACCACATCGCGGTCGCGAACGGGGCGTGGATCTTCGATGATCACGGCCATGGCGCGACATCGCGCAGACAATCGATCGCGTGCCCTCACCTCGCGATCTTCTCCAGCGCCACGCCGCGGGTGCGAGGCCCGAGCAGTCCCACGAGCAGCCCGGCCACCAGCATCGCCGCCGAGATGAACAGGAACACGCCCGGCGTCCCGGCTTCCCGCAGCACGAAAGCGATGACGAACCCCGTGAAGATCGCCGAGAATCGGCTCCAGGAATAGACGAAGCCCACCGCCCGGGCGCGGATGCCGGTCGGGAACAGCTCGGCTTGATAGGCATGGAAGCTGTACGACATGACGTTCGACGCCAGGGTCAGGCCGATCCCGAGCGCGACGATGACCGCGACGTCCCGCGTCTGCGCGAAAGCGAGGCCGCAGCCGATGTAGACGAGGGCGGCGGCCACGATCACGTGCTTGCGCTCGAACCGGTCGGCGATGGCGAGGCCGATCAGCGGCCCAACGGGAGCGGCCAGGGCGATCAGGGCCGTGTAGGCGAGGCTCGACGTGACCGTGATCCCCTGCGCCACCAGCAGGGTCGGCACCCAGTTGGCGAACCCGTAGAAACCCACCGTCTGGAAGACGTTGAAGCCCGCCATCATCAGCGCCCGGCGGCGGTAGGGCGGAACCCAGAGGTCGCGGAACGCCCCGCGTTGTTGCACCGGCTCCGGCGCCGCGGCGACCGGCAGCGGGCGCCCGAGCTCGGCCGCGATCCGCGCCTCGAGCCGGCGCAGGACCGCGTCGGCCTCGGCCAGCCGCCCGTGCTCGACGAGCCAGCGCGGGCTCTCCGGGAGGCCCGCGCGCATCCACCAGACCACGATCGCCGCCGAGGCGCCGATCAGGACCACCCAGCGCCAGCCGTCGATGCCGAGGGGCGCGGTCGGGATCAGCAGATAGGACAGGAACGCGACCACCGGCACGGCGGTGAAGCCGATGCCCTGGCAGAGGGCGAAGGCCCGGCCGCGGATCGCCTTCGGCACCAGTTCCGAGAGGTAACTGCCGATCGTCACCATCTCCAAGCCGAGTCCGATCCCCGCGATGAGCCGCCAGAGATTGAGGCCGAAGGCATCGCTCTGGCAGGCCATGACGACGTTGGCCGCCGTGTAGGACAGGAGCGACCATGTGAAGATCGCCCGGCGTCCGAAGCGGTCGGCGAGCCAGCCGCACAGGAGGGTGCCGATGAACAGGCCTGTGAACAGGGCGGCCACGAAGCTCGCGACGCCGCTCGCCCCGAACAGACCCGGCGTCGTCGGCGTCAGGATCCCGGCCTTGACGAGGCCCGGCGCGACGTAACCGGTGAACAGCAGGTCGTAGAGTTCGAAGAAGAAGCCGAGCCCGAGCAGCGCCACGAGGCGCCAGACCGTGGGCGTCGCCGGAAGCCGGTCGAGCCGTGCCAGGATGGCGCCGGGGTCGAGGGCGTCTTCGGCGGACTGGACCGCCGGACTCGTCGCCATGATGTTCAGTCCCATCCCGGTGCGGCCGCGCCCTGCCGGGGGAGTGCCGTGGACGCGGCTGCCACGCAAGGGCGCATGCTCATGCGCCGAAGACCGACCAGCCCATACGCTGTGTCAGCCGCTCGAGGGCGACGCGGCCGAGGTGGGAATTGCCCGCCGCGTCCAGGCCCGGCGACCAGACCGCGATCGAGGCCTTTCCCGGCGCTACCGCCAGGATGCTGCCGCCGACGCCGCTCTTGCCCGGCAGGCCGACCCGGTAGGCGAATTCGCCCGACCCGTCATAGTGGCCGCAGGTCAGCATGATGGCGTTGATGCGGCGCGCCCGTTCGGCCGAGACCACCGAGTGACCGGTCGCCGGGTTGCGGCCGTTATGCGCGAGGAACCGCCCGGCCATGGCGAGCTGTCGGCAGTTCATGGCGATGGCGCAGTGGTGGAAGTAGACGCCGAGGGTGAAGTCCACCGGATTGTCGATGACGCCGAAGGACTTCATGTAGTTGGCCAGCGCGGTGTTGCGGAAGCCCGTGCGCTTCTCCGAGGCCGCCACCGTCTCGTCGATGGCGATGGTCGAATCCTGGGCCAGGAACTGCATGAAGCGCAGGATCTCGCCGAGGGCCTCGCGGGGTTCGTGGCCCGAGAGGATCACGTCGGTGACCGCGATCGCGCCCGCGTTGATGAAGGGGTTGCGCGGCACCCCGCGCTCCCGTTCCAGCTGCACGATGGAATTGAACGGATTGCCGGAGGGCTCCCGGCCGACCCGCTTCCACAGCCGGTCGCCGACCATGCCGAGCGCCAGGGTGAGGGTGAAGACCTTCGACACGCTCTGGATCGAGAACGGGGTCTCGCTGTCGCCGCCGGTGAAGACCTGCCCCTCGGCGTCGATTACCGCCATGCCGAACTGGTTCGGATCGACACCGGCGAGTTCGGGGATGTAATCGGCGACCGCCCCCCGGTCCGGTCGCTGGGCCATCTCCTCGGAGATCTCCCGGATGACGAGGGCAAGGTCTGGCACGATCGGGCTCGGGCGTCGGGCAGCGTCGGGACCGGGCCGGTCAGCGACGTCTCGTGCGACGCAAGGTCTGGTCCAGCCGCCGCGTGATCTAGCAGCGCCCGGCGCCTGTGAAAACGGGGGCGGGCCGAACATGCGGCGCCGACCAAGCAGCCTTCAGCGGCGCGACGCCGAACGGCGCGGTAATCCGTACGATCACGGCGACCTCATCCGGCCGGTGCGACCCCCCACCGCCGTCGCCTTGAAACGGAGCCCCTCGCTGGGGCCGCGATGACGGGCTCGGACGTGGCCGGCAGGATCAGGCAGCGGCGAGCGACGTCGCCATGGTTTCCTTCTTCATCAGCTCCCGGAAGAAGCCGTCGAGATGGGTCAGCTTGTCGGGCGAGCCGTCCTGTGCGATGCGGCCGCCTTCCAGCACGACGATTCGGTCGAAATCCTGGAGCGTCGAGAGGCGGTGCGCGATGGCGATGACGGTCCGGCCCTTCATCAGGTTGGCGAGCGCGTGGCGGATCGCCTGCTCGGATTCGGCGTCCAGCGCCGAGGTGGCCTCGTCGAGGAGCAGGATCGGCGAATTCTTCAGGATGGCCCTCGCGATGGCGATGCGCTGGCGCTGGCCGCCCGACAGCTTCACCCCGCGGTCGCCGACGATCGTGTCGAAGCCCTCCGGGAGGGCCTTGATGAAGTCGGTGCAGTGTGCGGCCTCGGCCGCCTGCCAGACCTCCTCGTCGGTGGCCTCGGGCCGGCCGTAGCGAATGTTCTCGCGCAGGGACCGATGGAACATCGAGACGTCCTGCGGCACCACCGTGATCGCCTCGCGCAGGGATTCCTGGGTGACCCGCTCGATGCCCTGGCCGTTGATGCGGATCGCCCCGCTCTGCACGTCGTAGAACCGCTGGATCAGCGAGAACAGGGTCGACTTGCCGCCGCCGGACTTGCCGACGAGGCCGACGCGCTGGCCCGGCTCGATCGCGAGGTCGAAATCCGTGAAGACCGGGCGCCCGTCCGGATAGCTGAAGGCGACGTGCTCGAACTCGATCTTGGCGCCCTGGCCGCTGAGGGGCTGCGCCTCGGGATGATCCACGAGATCGTGGGGCTGCAGCAGGGTGTGCAGCGCCTCCGCGAGGCGGGCGGTGTGCTGCGTCGCGTCGACCAGCGCGACGGCGAGGTCGCGGGTGGCGGCGAGGATGCGGATGCCGAGGGTGCAGACCAGAACCACCTGACCATTGGTCGCCTGGCCGGCCTCCCACATCTGGATCGCCCAGTAGAGCAGGCCGAACACCGCCAGCACGGTGAGCACGGCGTGAACGATGCGCAGCTTCTCGAGGTAGAGCAGCGACGAGCGGCGCGCGCGCATCTCGGTGGCGATCGTGCCCTCGAAGCGCTGGCCCTCGCGCTTGAACGCCGAGAAGGCGCGCACAAGGGACATGTTGCCGACGAGATCGACCATCTCGCCGTCCACGGAGGCCGCCTTGGCGGCAAAGTCGTGGTGCAGCGGCTTGCCGGCCGCTGCCATCTTGAACATCAGCACGACGACGGCGGCGAACACCCCCGCCAGGATTCCCGCCATGGTGAGGTTGACGGTGGCGATGTAGGCGATCGACCCGAAGGCCGCGACCGTCGGCGGCATCACGTTGAACACGAACATGTTCTCGACCGTGAAGATCGCGTTCGAGGTCGCCGTGATGCGCGACGCGAGTGTGCCCGGCTGCCGGTCGGAGAAGAAGGTCGGGGAATGGCCGGTCATGTGCCGGAACAGGTCGCGCCGGATGTCGCCGGTGATGCCTACGAAGGTAAAGGCGCCCGTCAGTGCCGCCACGCGCCAGAGCAAGTTGTCGGCGGCGATGAAGGCGATCAGGACCGCGAGCGCGCTCCAGACGACCGTGTTGCTCGGCCCCGGACCCTTGGTCAGGGCATCGACCACGCCCTTGAGGGCGTAATCGGTGGAGACCGAGAAGCCGACGGCGCCCAGCACGGAGATCAGGATGACCAAGTGCGGCAGCCAGCGGCGGCGGAGGTACCGCGCGACGAAGGCGAAGGGCCTCTCGGCGTATCGGTGCAGCTCTTCCATCGCGGTGACCATTCCGTATTCGCGCGGCTTTGGCTTATGGGCTGAGGCGGAGTGCAGCGCGGGCGCAGTCTGACCCGCAGCGCCAACGCGAGAGCGTTGCCATTGTTTCACCGGCCCGCGCCTTCCGTGCGCTTTTATCGGCCAAACCTGAATGCCGCTTGAGCGGCTCGGAAACACCCAAGCGAATCTGATGCCGCGGCCCGTCAGGTCGCGGCATCGGTCTGGCGCGTCTCCGGCATGATCAGCGCCACGAGCATGAAGGCCGCGAAGCCCATGACGGCGAGGCCCAGGAAGGCGCTGTGGCTGCCGAGATGATCGGCCATGATGCCCGCCAGCGAGGTCGAGAGGGCTGCGCCGATCCCCATGGCGGTGCCGACCGCGCCGAGGGCGAGGTTGAAGCGCCCCGTGCCGCGGGTTAGGTCCGACACGATCAGCGGCACCATCACGCCGAGGACCGAGGCGGAGATCCCGTCGAGGACCTGGATGGCGACGAGGCCGTAGGGGTTGGTCGTGTAGGCCAGCAGCAGGCCGCGAACGGGCAGCGCGCCGAAGCCGATCAGCAGCACCGGGTAGCGACCGAACCGCTCGGCGGCTCGCCCGACCGCCGGGGCGCTGACCGCCAGCACCGCCTGGGGGACCATGATGCAGGCGGCCACCAGCGCGGTGGCGGTCTCGCTCGCCCGCAGGGTCAGGACGCTGCCGACGAGGGGCAGCATCGCGGCGTTGGCGAGGAAGAACAGAACCATGCAGCCCGCGAAGCACAGCAGCCCGCGGTTGGTCAGCAGCGCCCGGACCCCATCATGGCCGGAGGCCCGAGACTCTTGGATCGCGGCCGGCTGCTGGAACACGCCAGGATCGATGTCTTGGGCGCGGATGCGGGCCAGCGCGATCACCGCCGGGATCCCGAGCGCGGCGGTGAGATAGAAGACCGCGCCGTTCGATAGGTAGTAGCCGATGGCACCCATCCCGGCGGCGCCGAGGGCGTTGCCGAGGGCCGCGAAGCTCGCGTTGCGGCCCAGGCGCTCGCCAGCCCGGGCGCGCCCGACGAGGCCGATGCTGATCGCCGCAATGGCCGGCGTCAGCACGCAGCTAGCGGCCGAATGCAGGGCCATCGCCAGGAGCACCACGAGGAAGCTCGGCCAGATTGCCAGGGCGAAGGCGCTGCCCGCGATCCCGATCACCGCCACGGCGGCGGCGAACCGCTTCGAGCGCACGACGTCGACGAAGGCCCCCCCCGGGACCTGCCCCAGCAGCGCGACGAGGCTGCCGACGGTGAGGGCGAAGCCGATGTCGGACTGGGTCCACTTGGCCTGCGAGAAGTAGACGGCCAGGAACGGACCGAACCCCGTCTGCAGGTTGGCCACGAAGAACGTGAAGGCATCGAGGCCGTGGCGGCTCGCCGCCGAGATCGCGCGCCCGGCGGGGGCGGCCGGAGCCGACGGCGTACGTGCGGCCTCGGCTCCCTGATCCTTCAGGCGGACGGGACGGGAACGGATGTCCTGCCGGGGCACCTCGCGCTCGCGGGGGGAGACGGCGGTTCGAACCTTCAACCGGGCCACCGTCACTTATCCGGCGCCTTCTCCGGGGGCAGGATGGGCGCAGACGGGGTCGCGGCGGCCGGTGCCGCAGTGTGCGAGCCGGGGGCGCCCGGGTTCGTCGATGCCGGAAGGGGCGCGGGTGGAGCCGCCTGCGGCAGCGCGGGTGCCGGAGCAGCCGGTGCCGCGACGGACGGGGTGGCCGCCTGCTCGCCTTCGGCTGCGGGCGCGGCCGGGCTGGCCGGACCCAGAACCACGATCGGCTCGCCGGCCTTGTATTCCGGCGAGACGCGGACCTGGTTGCGGGTGAGCGCGACCGACAGCTTGCGCTCCTTGCCGCCATCCGGGGTGAAACGCAGGGCACGCCAGTCCACGGCGATCTTGCGGGTGCCGACCCCGAGGAACCCCCCGAAATCGATGATGGCGGCACGCGGGTGGCCGTCCTTGTCGACGATGATGTCGATGACCCGTCCCAGTTCGTCGCCACCGGCGCTGCGCACGCTGCGGCCGAGCAGGCTCTCGTAATCCTGGGTGTCGAGGACCGTGGCCGGCGTGCCCTGCTGCTGAGCCTGGGGCGACGGGGCCGGCGTGCCTGCGTTGGGCGGTGGCGGGGCGGCCGCCGGCGGAACGGGGGCCGGATTCGCCGGAGAATTCGCGGCTGGAGCCTGCGGCGGGGCTTGGGCGGCCGCACCCTCGCTGCCGCTCGCCTGGACCTGCGCCGCAGCACCCGACGCCCAGAGGGCGAGCGTCACGGCCACGATCATCCGCTTGGTTCTGAACACGCGTCGTCCTCTGAGGAAAGGCCGGGCTGCATCGGCGCGCCGGTGCAGCCGCGACCGTACGGCCGGTCCCGGATCCGCCGCCGGCAGGACCCGGCCTGCGGATGGCGTCGTGCCGCAGGACCTGGGCGAAGTTATGGACCGCGGCGTCCCGACAGCAAGCCTCGATCCGCGCTTAGGTCAGTCGGCGCGCGCGGGGCTTCGCGACCATCCCCCGTGCAGCCGTGGGGATGTCTGGTTTTCGCCGCATCGCCAGCGTAGACAACCGCGCAGAAGCCCATGCGAGCCGCGGATGGCACCGCGGCCACGATCGAGGACCTCACGATGTCGACCCTCACCACGTCGAGAAGCGCCGCAGCGCGCGGCCTCGCGCTCGCCGCCGCCCTGGCCGGCCTCGTGGCCGGGTGTCAGGCGCTGGGCGGCGGCGGAGGCGTCATGCCGGCGACGGAGGTCGGGCTGCCGCCTTCGCTGCGCGGGTCCATGCCGAACCGCGAGCCGCGCAACGCCACGGTCGATGCCGACGGGCAGCCGCTCCAGACCGCGCCGACCCGGCAACTGGCGATCCCCAAGAGCGCCGGCGGCGCGACGCGGACCGCCGACAGCGGCGAGCGCCGGATCCGGCGCGAAGACCTCGATGGTGGAAACGCGGCCGTCGGCGGCAGCGGCGGCAGCGGGTCGATGGGTCCGATGCTCTCCCCCGGCGGCAGCGTCGGTCTCGGCGGGAAATTCTGAGCCGCCGAGCGTCGCGCTTCGATCCATCGCACCTCGATCCCGCGCGCGGTGGCGCCCGCTCAGGCGGTGGGCTCGTGCTGGGCGTAGAAGGCCTCGATCCGATCGCGGTAGGACGTGTCTGCGAACCCGTCCTCCGCGGCCCCGTGGCTCGGCGCCCCGGCCAACACGCCCGGGTCGATGTCGACCACGTAGCCGCCCAGTTCCGTGCTGTAAGTGAGCGCCTTCCAGGGCAGCGGATGGTGGGTCTCGCCCAGTCCGAGAAAGCCCCCGAAGGCGAGCACGGCGTAGGCGACCTGCCCTGAGACTTTGTCCACCATGAAATTGTGGACGGCCCCGAGATGACGACCGGTCCGGTCGTATACGGCTGTTCCCTCGACCTTGTTGGACGCGATCAGCCGGGGGGTCTCGTCGATGGCGACCCCTTCGCCGGCGGGATCGAGTTCGAGTGTGCCGGGCTTCCTGAGGGCGCGTTCGTTGGGCAGGTCCGTCGGCATGGTCGTTTCCCGTGTGCGGGCGGATCGGGCTCCCATGGCGGGGCCTCAGCTGACTAAGCGCGCCGGCCTGGACCGGTTCCGCCCTCGAATACGGCCTGGGGCGGTATCGATCGATCAGGGATCGGACGGCATGCCGGCGCTCGCCCGCCGCTGATTGATCCGGTCGCGGACCGAGCGGCTGGCCAGAAGCATCTCGAACCCGAAGGCCACGAGGGCGCACAGCGTGCACAGGATCGCCGTGCCGAACAGGCCGAACAGCAGCGTCGCCACCGTGTTGTCGCGCAGGGCGCCCACGAACAGGGTCAACACCGCGCCGCAGGTTGCGACGCCGCCGAGGGCGGCCAGGAACACCGCGGCATCCAGCGCGAGGGAGCGCCGGTGTAGCCGGTCCAGGCGCCGGCCGAGGAGGAGGCGCTCTGCGTCGCCCGCGCCGGCCAGCAAGCCGGAGACATGGTCGGCCTGATCCGCCACCCGGGCGAGCCGGGCACCGAAGACGTTGAGCAGGGTCGCGATGCCCGAGAGCAGGAAGACGGGACTGAGCGCGACCTGGACGACGTGGGCGGTGCTCTCCAGGCTCGTGAGGGTGATCGGGTCGGTCATGCCGCCGGGCTGATGCACCCGGCGGATCGGCATCGCAATCCCGGCACGCTCAGACCAGACCGCGGCCCTGAGCGAAGTCGGACGCAGCCGGCTCGGCTCGGACCACGAGGCCGAGGGCCGTGATCAGGCCGGTGGCGAGCAGGAGTGCGAGCGTGAGGGCCGGAGCGAACATGCCCGTACTTCAGGCGCAGGATTGTTAAGAGTAGGTTTCGCGCGCAGCATCGGGGTGAATAAACTTTGCGGCGCCGTCGATCGGGCGATCCAACAGGGGATTGCGGCGTGTGGGTTGTGGATGAGGGGGCTGCAAAGGCAATTTCCCCTTGGAACGGCGGCAGCACCGCTTAGTTGCTGCTATGCTGGCTCGGCCGTGGGGCGATCATGCCCCGGCCTGCGGCCCGAGAACCGGAGGAAGTTTATGGCCACAAAGACCGAGAAGGCTGCGCCGAAGGCGGCCGCCAAGACCACCAAGACCGCGGAGAAGGCTGCTCCCGCCAAGGCGACGAAGCCTGCCGCCACCAAGGCGGCCGGCACGAAGCCGAACGCCCTGCAGCAGCCGCTGAAGCCGTCGGCCGAACTCGGCGCCATCGTCGGGACCAGCCCGCTGCCGCGCGGTGAGGTGGTCAGCAAGGTTTGGGAATACATCAAGAAGCACAATCTTCAGAATCCGGAGAACAAGCGCGAAATCGTTGCCGACGACAAGCTCAAGAAGGTCTTCGGCAAGGACAAGTGCTCGATGTTCGAGATGAACAAGCATCTCGCTGCCCACCTGAAGGCCTGATTGCATCCTAGAGCCAAGCCCGGTGTCTCATCCGGGCGGTCGGCTCTAGGAGCTTTCGTGCTTCGCCTGTCGGAACGGACCAGCGGCCGGTGCGCCGTTGTGTGCCGCGGGCGAGTGCCCGGAATCCAGACCTGTCGGCGCGACCGGATGCGGTGAAGTCCGCGTTCCCCGGACGCCCCGGCAGGTCCGGATTTCGGGCTTGTCTGCGCGACCGCCAGCGGATCCGTCCGGACCCGTCCCCGGCCCTCGATCTACGCGAGACCCTGCAGGACGCCGCCGTCAACCCGGAGGGCGGCGCCGGTGGTGGCGCTCGCGGCCGGGCTGCAGAGATAGGCGACGAGGTTCGCGACCTCCTCCACCCGCGCGAGGCGCTGGATCAGCGAGGAGGGGCGATGCTCCGCAACGAACGTGCGGCCCATGGCCTCCAGGTCGGCATCGGCCGTCCCGCCGGCCATCTGCTTCATGAACTCCGCTACGCCTTCGGAGAGAGTCGGACCAGGCAGGACGCTGTTCACGGTCACGCCGCTGCCGGCCACCGTCTGGGCGAGCCCGCGGGAGATCGCGAGCTGCGCGGTCTTGGTCATCCCATAATGGACCATCTCGGTCGGCGTGTTGATGCCGGACTCGCTGGAGATGAAGATCACCCGGCCCCAGCCCCGCTCCGCCATGCCGGATGTATAGGCCCGGGACAGGCGCACGCCGCTCATCACGTTGACGTCGAAGAAGCGCTGCCAGTCCGCATCCGGAATTTCGAAGAACGGCTTGGGCTCGAAGATGCCGGTGTTGTTGACCAGGATGTCCACCGCCGGCWGGGCTCGGAGCAGGGCTGAGACGCCGTCCGCGGTGGCCACGTCGCCCGGCGCCGCGAAGGCGCGGCCGGCCTTCGCGGCGCCCCGCAGCTGGCCGAGCGCGGCCTCGACCCGCTCGGGCGTGCGGCCGTTGATGCCGACCTCGGCGCCGAGGTCGCAAAGTTCCTTGGCGATGGCGAAGCCGATGCCGGCGGTCGAGCCGGTGACGAGGGCTTTCCGGCCTGTGAGATCGAGATCCATGGGGTTGCTCCAGCTGGTGATCTGCTGCGTCAACGCAAACCGGCGCGACGGGTGGCATGCGAGCGCCGTCTCAGGCGCGCTCCGCCGGAGTGGACATCGGTGCGGCGCAAGGGAGCGTGCTGCAACAAAGGCTTCGAGCCGTACCCGATCGCAGCGCGATCGAGCGCGGCTCTATCCCGTCCGACTCCGCCGCAGGACGCTGGCGCAGCCGCCGATCACCGCGAGGGCCACCGCGCAGGACAGTGACAGGGTCACGGCCCGTTCGGCGCCGAGTCCGTGGGTCAGACCGAAGATCACCGCCACGAGGGCGGCGCCGAGGGACTGCCCGGTGAGCCGTGCCGTCGACTGCATCCCGCTGGCCCCGCCGGCGCGCTCGCGCGGTGCCGAGGTGACGATCACCTTGTTGTTGGGCGATTGGAACAGGCCGAAGCCCAGGCCGCAAAGGGTCAGGCGCCAGACGACGTCGACGGTCGTGGGCGCCGCGGGCAGGAGCGTCACGCAGACGAGGCCGGCGGCCATCATCGCCAGACCGATCCCGCCCAGGATCCCGGGGGGATAGCGGTCGGCGAGGCGGCCCGAGACCGGCGCCATCGCCGCCACCGCGATCGGCCAGGGAGTCAGGAGGAAGCCGGTCTGCGTGCTGGAGAGGTGCAGCACGTCCTGAAAGTAGAAGGGCAGTGCGACGTAGGACACCATCTGGGCGCAGAACGACGCCACGGAGGTCGCCATCGACAGAGCGAAAGCCGGGATCCGCAGCAGATCCACCGGCAGGAGCGGCGCGGTCAACCGGATCTGGCGCCGCACGAACACCGCGCCGATCACCAGGGCACCGACGAGTTCGGCGATCGCGATGGTCCGACCCTCCGGATCGCCCAACCCGTCGATGCCGATGATCAGAAGGCCGAAGGTCAGGGCGTTCAGCACCGCGCTCACGATGTCGAAGGGTCGGCCGCTCGCCGGCGTCACCGGCAGGGTGCGGGAGGCCACCGCGAGCGCCAGCAGGCCCACCGGGACGTTGACGAGGAACAGCCAGGGCCAGGTCGCCACCGAGAGGATCGCCGCCGCGACGGTCGGACCCGCCGCGGAGGCCACGGCCACGACCAGCGCGACGTTGGCGACCCCCTGGCCGATCATCCGGTGCGGGTAAATGAAGCGGACGAAGCCGATGTTGACGCTCATGATCGCCGCGGCGCCCAGTCCCTGGACGATGCGCGCCGCGATGAGCAGCGGCAGGCTCGGCGCCACCGCGCAGGCGAGGGAGGCGACGACGAAGACCGCCAGGCCCGGCAGGTAGACCTTCCGGAAACCGAAGATGTCTCCGAGCGCCGCGAAGGGCAGGAGGCTTGCCGTCACGGCGATCTGGTAGGCGTTGACCACGAAGATCGCGTCGGCGGGCCTGACGGCGAGGTCCTTGGCCATGACGGGCAGCGCCACGTTGACGATCGCCCCGTCGAGGACCGCCATGGTCATGGCCAGCGCGATCGCCGCCATCGCCAGGACGCGTTCGCGCGGCGGCAGTCCATCCGGGGGACTGCCCGACGCGACGGTTGCCGGACCGGTCGGGACCTGCGCCATTCTCGCGCGCGCTCCTGCGGCGTCCGGAGGCTCCGTGACGTCGATGGCTGGAACGTCCGGGCGCGGGCGCGCCGGGACTGCCGATCCCTGTCGCGCAGGCCACGCGGTCCGTCGAGGGGCGCGGTGTGTCCTATGTCACGGCGCGGGCGCGTCTGTTCGCCCCCGCTGAGGCGGCCCCGGAGCCCGCGGGTCCGCTCACGCCAGCATGTAGGTGAGCAGCGAGCGGAGCTGCGCAGGCTTGATCGGCTTGCGCACGAGTTCAGCCCCGGCGGCCGCGACCCGTTCTTCGACCGCGTCGGAATGGTCGGCCGTGGTGACGATCACCGGGAGCGGATCCGCCCGCAACGCCCGGAGGTAGGCGGCCACGTCGAGGCCGCAGGCCCCGTCGTCGAGATGGTAGTCGAGGACCAGGATGTCCGGCGGCGCGGCCCCGGCCTCGACGGAGGCCCGCACCCCGGCGAGATCGCGGAACGTCGAGACCCGGGCATCCCAGTTCTGGAGAAGGCGCGCGAGAGCGTCGGCCGTGGACACGTCGTTCTCCACGACGAGGACATGCGCGCCCGAGAGCCGGGTCGCCACCGGCGCCGGCGGTGCGATGGCGGCCGGGATCGCGCTCACGGGTAGCGTCAGGGCGACCCGGGTCCCATGGCCGACCCGGGACCGCAGCCTGAGGGGATGGTCGAGGGCCACGGCCATGCGCCGGACGATCGACAGGCCGAGGCCGAGGCCTGGCTCCTCGCCGCTGCCGGTCCGCGCGCCGCCGCGGAAGAACTCGTCGAAGACGAGGTCGCATTCCTCCGCGGCGATCCCGCAGCCGGTATCGGTCACCTCGACCCGCACGTTGCCGGACCGCCGCCGGGCCGCCAGGACGATCCCGCCGGTGCTCGTGTACCGGACGGCGTTGGAGACGAGGTTCTGGAGGATGCGCTGGAGGAGCACCACGTCGCTGGCGACGGTGACGTCCGGGCAACGCACCGACAGGCGCAGCCCCTTGCGCTCCGCGAAGGGTTTGAAGCTCTCCGCCAGTTCCGCCAGCAATTCGGGCAGGAAGACCGGCTGGATCTGCGGCCGGACGATGCCGGCGTCGAGCTTGGAGATGTCGAGCAGCGTCTTGATCAGGTCCTCGATGGTCTGCAGGCCCCGCTCCACCTGACCCGCGATGGCGCGCGCCTCCGGCGGCACGTCGAGGTCGGCGAGGGCCGAGATCGACAGGCGGGCGGCGTTGACCGGCTGCAGCAGATCGTGGCTCGCCGCAGCCAGGAAGCGGGTCTTGGAGCGGTTGGCGGTCTCAGCCTCCTCTTTAGCGGCGGCCAGCGCCTCGTTGGAGCGCTCCAGCCGGTGCATCAGCCCGGTCAGCTCTTCCGTGCGTGTGCGGACCCGGCCCTCCAGCATGATCGCGGTCTGGAACAGCGAGTAGGCGCTGCCCCGCTGGTCCATGGTGCGCTCGACATGGGACATCAGCGCGGCGTTGATGCGCTCGAGCTTCTCGATCCGCCGATGCAGGGACGCGTCGGTTTCGAGCCCTTTCGGATGCAGGGTCACGGCGCGACCGGGACTTGGGCTTTAGCCGGCTCTGCCGTGCCATGTCCCTTGCCGATGGCGATGCCCGTGAAGGTCTGGTTCAAGTGCATCGCCCGGTACTGCTCGCCGAAGGTCTCGAAGCCGACGACGTTGTAGCGCCGGTAGAGGTCGGCGATGCCGTGGCGGACCTGCCGGCTCTCGGCGTCCAAGCGGCGCAGCACGCACTCGAATCCGATGATGAGATCGACTCCGCCGAGCACCGCGTCGAGGCGCGCCAGCTCGGCCCGGGTCGAGGCGACGATGTCGCGGGGCTCGGCGAGCGTGAGAACCACGCCCTCGTCCACCGCGCAGAAGAAGCTGAGGGAGCCATCCTCGTTCATCCGCCGGATCGACCGGCAGAAATACTCGCCGCCGACTTTCACGGCGAGCGGATAGGCGGCGAAGCTCATCGGCGACAGGCCCTCGGGATCGAGGCCGATCGCCATGGCGTATTCCCGGGCCGCCGGTTCGGCGTTGAGTTCGTGCACGGTCCGGCGCTCGCCATCCGAGGCGGTCACCACGAACTTGGTCCGGGTCGGTTCGAAATTGTCGCTCTTGAAGATCTCCACCGAGAAGTCGGTCTCGACGAGGACAAGGACCGCCGCCCGGCGGTGGATCTTTCCCCCGTGGAGCAGCACAGCGTCCCGGAAGCGCAGGTCGTCGCCCGCCGAACCGCCGACGATCGGGATGCCGTCGAGCGCCCAGGCGATCGCCGAGACGACGGTCTCCTCGGCGTTGGTGAGCCCGTCGATCAGGGACAGGGCGAAGCGGTGGCCGGCGCCAGCCTCGACGTCACGGCACGGGTCCACCGGGTCGAGGGTGCGCCGGAGCGCCCGGACCGCGGAGGCCGTCCGCTCCACGTCGAGGTGGTCGATGGCATCGATGACCGTCGAAACGATCCGGAAGCGCTCGGCCGGAAACGCGATGGCGACGAGGCCGCGGTCGATGTCGCCGGCCGGCGCGATGCCGCCCGACATGGAGCAGCCGGCGACCGGAACGCCGGGAAACCGGGTCTCCAGGGCGCTGGCGAGGATCTCGGCGTCGTAATCCGCGGAGAAGAACACGACGATCTGGGACAGGTGCGCGTCACCGACGGCCCGTGCGATCTCCGCGACCGCATCGGCGGCCTCGGACGCATCGGTCCAGGCCGTCCAGATGCCGCAGAGATGGCGGCGCACTCCCGATCCTTGAGCCACGTTCCATCCCCTGCGACCCCCTCGGCAAGCTTGGTGCTCGCTCTTCAGCGTCTTGTGCAGAGTATGTCGTGTGCAATCGAACGGTGCAACGGGGCGTCATGGCCTCCGGTCCGGGCCGGGCACGAGCCCGCGCCGGAGGCACGGCCGTCACTTCATGCAGGCGTCCTCGGCCTTCTCGAAGGCTGCGGGCTTCGGTTCGTGCTCGGGCGGCCGGTTGCGGCCGAGCGCCCCGTCCGAGCGGGCGCGCAGGTAGGTGTAGATGTCCGGCATGTAGCACATGACGTTCCGGTTCTCCCCGAAGGCCGGCATGACCAGCTCCTGCGAGGCGTTCACGTCCTTCTTGCCGCCGACGATGATCCCCGCGAAATGCGCGTAGTCCATGCCCTTCAGGGCATCGACGAGGGATGGGGCGTAGGTCGAGCCCATGCCGTCCGGCCCGTGGCAGACGATGCAGTTCGCGTTGTATCGCAGGTAGCCGGACATCGTGTACCAGTCGACCTTCTTGCCGTCGTCCGTGATGCGGTAGGTCGGATCGCCGTTCTTGTCGGTGTATTGACCGTCCTGGACCTTGGCCGGTTGCGTCGGACCTTCGCTCTTCAGATCCGCGGCGGCCGGGCTGGCCGGACTGGCTGCCGAGGCCGGAAGCATCCCGAGAGTCCCTGCTACGAGGCCGGTCAGGATGATCCCGGCGACCCAATCTGCTGCGCACCGCATGCGACTTCCTCCTGCCGCCCACAGGGTTCTTCTCGGTGGCGCGGCTCGGGGATATCGACGGATCACGGCAGAGAACACGTCGGTGCGCATTCACGTTTCTGCGCTCTGGCGGCGCGCTTCGCGACGGGGCGGCGATCCCACGCTTATCCGCATTGCACACAGCATTAACCTTTTGTTAATCCGCGGATTGCCGCCGGCCCTCCGGCGTGAGAGCTTTCGTTAACGAGAGCTTAACGGTTGGGTCCCAGCGATGCGGTTCGCGGTTTCCATGATGCAGGGACTGGTCGATGGCCCCGCATCGCGTCGGCTCTCCCGGGTCCGCCGTGCGGCCGTCGCCGCCCTCGCGGTCCTCGGCTTCTCGGGCCTCGCCGCGACGGCGCAGGCGCAGACACTGGCGAGCCTTCCGAGCGACGTTGGGGCGCGGGTTCAGGGGGA
>NZ_JBFULS010000059.1:0-35516 GCF_054049775.1 Methylobacterium sp. P5_C11
CGCCGCCCGGGGCGATGGCGGCTGAGAGCCACCGACGCGGGCGCCGCCCCGTCCCCGGATCCGCCCGGTCAGCCACCGCACGGACCCCCGAAGGACGCCCCGGGATCGCTCCCGAGGCGCCGTGGACAGGTGGCGGCTAATGAGCACAAAATAGGAACATTGTCAAGATCCCTGCGCCGCGGGACGCCGCGACGCGTGCGGGTCAGGCGCGGGTCCCCTCGCCCGTGCGGGCCGCGCTGGTCACGCATTCGAGTCGGACACGGGCGCTGGCGGCGGAGCGCGACGCGCCCCCTCTCCCGTGCGGGAGAGGGTTGGGGTGAGGGGCACGACGCGTCAGGATCGAGCACGCGGTCGACAGGCAAGTCCGTCGCGCTTTCTGCGGAGGCCGCCCATCCCTCACCCTGTCCCTCTCCTGCACGGGAGAGGAGACCCGCGCCTGGTCCTCAAGCCGCGTTGCCGCGGCGGATGTGGGAATCCGTTAGTCCGCACGGGAGCGGCGATCCGCATTCGGACGACGGACCGGACAACCGGCCCGCCGGCGGGGGCGACACGGGTTGGCGGACGGGCATCCGGGCGCGGGACGGGATGCGCGGCGGGCAGCGTCCCGCTCGACCGCGTTCGCGGGCGCCCGCACCGTCCTCCGGGCGCCCGTCCGTCGGGTCAGCACACCGCCCGCGCGGCTTCGCGCACCTGCCGGGTCGCCCCGTCGACCCGCTCGCTCGCCCGGGCGATCGCCTCCATGCCGCTCGCGATCGTCGCGACGCCCTGAGCGGCGGTCTGCATGCTGCCCGACATCTCGCGGGTGACCGCCGATTGCTCCTCCACCGCGGCCGCGATCGCCCCGGAGACCTCATCGAGGGACTGGATCGTCGCCTGGATCGACCCGATGGCGGCGACGGCCTCGCGCGTGGCCGCCTGCGTCGCGACGATCTGCCCGCGAATCTGATCGGTCGCCCGGGCGGTCTGCTCGGCGAGCGCCTTGACCTCCGCGGCGACCACGGCGAAGCCCTTGCCGGCCGCGCCGGCCCGCGCCGCCTCGATGGTGGCGTTGAGCGCCAGCAGGTTGGTCTGCCCGGCGATGCCCTGGATCAGGGTCACGACGTCGCCGATCTGGGCGGCTTGTCCGCTCAACCCCGCCACGATGGCGCCGGTGTGCCGGGCCTGCTCGACCGCCGCGCCGGCCATGCGCGCGGCGTGGCTGACCTGCTGGCTGATCTCGCCGACCGAGGCCGACAATTCCTCCGCGCCCGAGGCGACGGACTGGATGTCGCTGGAGACATGGCCCGTCGTCGCGACCGCCGTGACCGTCTGCCGGGTCACGTCCTCGACGGCCGTGCCGATCGCATCGAGGTCCGCGCCGATCGCCCGCTGCGCCTCGACCCGCCGCTGGCGGTCCCGGACCTGCGCCGTGATGTCGGACGCGAACTTCACGACCTTCAGGACGCGCCCGTCGACGTCCAGGATCGGGTTGTAGGTCGCCTGGAGCCAGACGTCGCGGCCGTCCTTGGCCACGCGCCGGAACTCGCCGGCGGTGAATTCGCCCCGCCCGAGCCGATCCCAGAACGCCCCGTAGGCCTCGCCGGTCCGCTCGGCCGCCTCCACGAACAGGCTGTGATGCTGCCCCTGGATCTCGTTGCGGCGGTAGCCCATCGTGTCGAGGAAATTGACGTTGGCCTCCAGGATCGTGCCAATCGGATCGAAGGCGATCACGGCCTGCGAGCGGTGCAGGGCGGCGATCTGGCCGCTCAGGTTCAGGGCTTCCGCCTTCAGGGCCGTGATGTCGCTGGCGACCGCCACGACCTTCTCGATCCGACCGCCGCGCCCGACGACCGGGACGTAGCTGCCCTGGATCCAGACCTCGCGCCCATCCTGGGCGACGCGCAGGAATTCGCCGCTGCGGGCCTGACCCCGCCCGAGATCGTCCCAGAGTTCGCGATCGGCGGTCCCGCCGCGATGACGGGCCGGGACGAAGAGACTGTGATGACAGCCCTGCACCTCGGACAGGCCGTAGCCCATAAGAGCCAGGAACGGGCCGTTGGCGGAGAGAACCGTCCCGTCCGTCCCGAACTCGACCTTGGCTTGGACGCGATCCAGGGCGTCGAGCAGGAGACGCTCCAGACGCGGGCGAACAGTCAGCATTGCAGGATCCCGGGGTCGGTGTCGGCGGCGGTGAAATCTGACGTTTTATTCAGATGACGCCAATATCGGTATTTTATATTGATTAAAGAATCACAAACAGGCCTTATTTCGCAATAATAATATTGACTTCGCATAATTTATAATACTGAACGTCACCCTATAAACATTCGGTTTCTCTGGATCCTCTTGCGTGAGAATAAGCGGTCCGGTTACTGGTATCTGCGAAGCGCCCAATGCGATTTCGTAGACGGCATTCGGAGTTCAGAGCCGACCGGCATGACGACAGTTCAGGCGGCCCTCGATCCGCGCATCTGGCGGCCCCAGGCGCAGTTCTCGGCCAGCATCGCCTCGCCGACCCAGCTCAAGCGGTTCAACGACACCGGCGGCATCGCGGTCCATCTGGATGTCATGCGCGAGACGCGGCCGGACATCGCGATCTCCGGCAGTCAGAGCGAGACCCTGAGCGTCTGGGAAACGCGCTCGTCGAGCGGCTTCGTCACCAAGCCGAAATTCGTGGCCGGGCTCGTGACGATCCGCTTCGTCACGCGCGGCCACGTCGTCTCGTCACGCCGAACCGGCGATCTTCTGGCCTCGACCGCCATCGCGACCCTGACGGGCTTCGAGGAGCTGCACGAGGTTCACGCCTCGCCCGCGGTGAGCGCCGTGAGCGCCACGATCGCGGCGGCCACGCTCGCCGCGGCCAACACGGCGCTGACGGGCAGCGATCAGCCGGGCCTGCCGGCCCTGGCGCCGATCGCCGAGATGACGCGGCCCGGCATGGGGGCGCTGTTCTGCACGATCCGGCTGATCCAGGGCCGCATCCAGGGGCTCGATCGGCGCGCCGATCTGGTCCTGCCCCTCCTCGAGGAGGTCATGAGCTACCAGCTGCTCTCGACCTGGCCGAAGCGCGCCGACGGGATTCCGGCGCCGCCGCCGGATGTCGCCTCGCGCCGTCTCCGGCGCGCCATCGACTACATCGAGGCCCATCTCGCGACGGCCCTGACCCTGGCCGACGTGGCGACGGCGGCCGGGATCGGCGTCCGCTCGCTCCAGAACACGTTCCGGACGGAGCTGGGACGGACGCCGGTTCAGTTCATCATCGACCGGCGCCTGGCGCGCGCCCATGCGGATCTCCTCGCCGACACGGGCGCGCGCCGGTCGATCGCCGAGATCGCGCGGTGCTGGGGGTTCGTCCACATGAGCGACTTCGGGCAGCGCTATCGCCGGCTCCACGGATGCACGCCCTCCGAGACGCGCCGGCAGGCGCAGCGCGGGCACTGAGCGCGGGCGATGGCGGACCCGCGGGGGCGCCCCGCCCGTTCCGAACCTCCGACGCGCGCGCTACGCGACCTCCGCGAGCGCGCCGAACAGCGACAGCACCACCGGCCGCCGGTCGAGGTTGTAGATGGCGGCTTCCCGGGCGACACGGCCGAACCGGTCGGCGACCTCCACCAGGGCGGCGAGACGGGCCGGCGGCTCGCCCCGGCGGCGGTCGAGCTCGGCCGAGACGAAGCGCAGCACCGCGTCCTGGGCGGCCTCGAACCGCGCCTCCGCGTCCCGGCCCGCCAGGGTCTCGGCGAGCTTCAGGACCCGGCCCCAGTCGGGGTCGCGCGCCCGCGCCAGCAGGGTCTCGACCTCGGCCACGAGGCCGGCCGTGACCGGGTCGAGCATCGCCAGCGCCCGGGCGACCGAGCCCTCGCAGGGGGCCAGGGCGCGGGCCAGGGCCGATTCGTCGGGCTGCGGGAAGGGTGGGGGCAGGGCGCGCACCACGCGCGCGACGTCCTCGGGCGCCAGGGGGCGCAGCGTCAGCGCCCGGCAGCGGGAGCGGATCGTCGGCAGCAGCCGGCCGGGCTGGTGGGACAGGATCAGGAACAGGGCGCGGGGCGGCGGCTCCTCCAGCACCTTGAGCAGGGCGTTGGCGGCGTTGGCATTCAGGTCCTCGGCACTGTCGAGGATGCAGACCCGCCAGCCGGAATCCGTGGCCGTCGATGCGAACAGGTCCAGCGCCCGGCGGACCATGTCGACCGAGATCTTGGTCGGCAGGGCCTTGGCGCCGGGGGATCGATGGCGGCGCAGGACCACGAGATTGGGATGCGACAGGCCCGCGACCTTGCCGGTCACGGGGTCGCCCGCCGGCACGTCGAGCCCGGCCGGCCCCCCGCCCCCAGGATGGGCGAGCAGGCGGCGGGCGACCCGGTAGGCGAGCGTCGCCTTGCCGATGCCGGGGGCGCCGCCGATCAGCCAGGCATGGTGCAGGCGCCCCGCGGCGATCGCCGCCGCGAAGGCCGCGGCCGCCGCCCCGTGGCCGACGAGGCCCAGGGTCTCCCGCGGGCGCGGGATGCCGGGCAGGTCCCCGGGCTCGACGTCGTCGGCGGCGCGGTCGATGGGCTTCATGGCGCGTCCCTGCGGGCTCTCGTCCGACTGGCGGGCTCGGGGGTGCTGCTTACAGGCCCCGACGGGCGGCGCCCAGCGGCCCCGGTCGCGGGGCGACAGGACGGGGGCAGGCACCCCCTCACGCCGCGTCGCCGCGGCTCCCCGTCCCTCCTCCTGCCTCGGCCATCAGGTCCGGCAGGCGGGCCGCGACGGCCGCGCGGATCGCGGCCTCGACCGAATCGGGATCGCGGGCCGCGTCGATCACCGCGCAGCGCTCCGGCTCGGCCCGGGCGATCGCCAGGAAGGCGTCCCGCAGGCGGGTGTGGAAGTCGAGGGATTCGGCCTCGAACCGGTCGGCCGCTTGACCCGCCCCCTGCCCGGCCCCCCGCGCGACCGCACGGGCGAGGCCGGTCTCGGGGGGCAGGTCGAGGATCAGGGTCAGGTCGGGCCGGGTCGGGCCGACCACGACCCGCTCCAGGGCGCCCACGAGCCCCGGATCGAGGCCGCCGGCGGCCCCCTGATAGGCCCGGGTCGAGTCGATGAAGCGGTCGCACAGCACCGTCTCGCCCCGCTGGAGCGCCGGGCGGATCAGCCGGTCGAGGTGGTCGATCCGGGCGGCGCTGAACAGCAGCGCCTCCGCGAAGGGGCCGTGGGGCTTGGCCACGCCGGACAGCAGCGCCGCGCGGATCTCCTCCGCCCGGGGCGAGCCGCCGGGCTCGCGGGTCACGCACACGGCGCGGCCGGAGCGGACGCGCAGGGTCGCGGCGAGGCGGGCGATCTGGGTCGACTTGCCGGCCCCCTCCCCGCCCTCGAAGGTGACGAAGGCGCCCCGCGCCTGCGCGGATTCCCCGGCGGACGGCACGGTCACGGGCCTCCGGTCACGACGGGTTGGCCGCCTTGTCGCTGCCTTTGCCGGCCCGGTCGAGGGCCTTGCGCACGAGGCCGGTGCCGAATTCCAGCGCCGCATCCATCGCCCGCTGCGGCAGCGTGCCTTGCTCCACCGCGGCGCCGGCATAGAGCGGCTGATCGAGGGCGACCGTGTCGCCCCGCTGGACGCGCAGGACGCCGACCCGCTGGCCCTCCTCCACCGGGGCGACGAGCGGCCCGGTATAGATCGCCTTGGCGCTCACCCGGTCGCTGGAACCGCGGGGCAGCAGCACCCGCACCGGCTTCTTGGCCACCAGCGGCACCGAGCCCGACTGGCCGCCGAACACCGAGGCCTCGGCGACCGTCTCGCCGGGCGCGAAGATCTGCCGGGGCTCGAACGCGCGAAAACCCCATTCCATCAGCTTGCGCGCCTCGGAGGCGCGGTCCCGGGCGGTCTTGAGCCCCGAGACCACCAGCACGAGCCGCTGGCCGTTCTGCACCGCCGAGCCCGTGAGCGCGTAGCCGGATTCCTCCAGGTAGCCGGTCTTGAGCCCGTCCGCGCCGATATCGAGGGCGAGCAGCGGGTTGCGGTTCTGCTGGCGGATCTTGTTCCAGGTGAACTCCTTCTCGGAGAAGATCTTGTAGTAGTCCGGGTAGGTCTCGATGATGTGGAGGGCGAGCTTGGCCATGTCCCGGGCCGTGACCTTCTGGTCGGGCGCCGAGTAGCCGGTGGCGTTGCGGAAGGTCGAGTTCGTCAGCCCGATCTCCTTGGCGCGCTGGTTCATCAGGCCGGCGAAGGCCTCCTCGGACCCGGCCATGTTCTCCGCGATGGTGATGGCCGCGTCGTTGCCCGACTGCACGATCAGGCCGCGCAGCAGGTCCGCCATCTTGATGCGGCTGTTGACCTGCGCGAACATCGACGAGCCGCCGCCCCCCGCGCCGCCGCGCTTCCACGCGTCCTCGGTGACGGTGAACTCCGTGTCCATCGACAGGCGCCCGGATTTCAGCGCCTCGAACACGATGTCGGTGGTCATCAGCTTGGCCATGCTGGCCGGCGAGAACCGCTCGTCGGCGGCCTTCTCGAACAGGACCGAGCCGGAATCGGCGTCGATCAGGATCGCGTGCGGGGCCGCGGTCTGGAAGCTCTGCGCGGCGGCGGCGGCGAGGCCGGCGCCCAGCGCGCAGGCGGCCGCGAGGAGGGTGAGAAGGGGTCTGCGCATCACCGTTCCGTCCCGCGCCTGCCGTCGGGCCGGAAGCGTTCCGGCCGTATCCCAATAACAAGCGTGACCATATTACGGTTTCGGCTGCGGATCGAACGCGAAATGCCGCATCGGCGGCCGGATCCTCCGAGGGGCCGGCCTCAGTAGATCCCGGCGAGGCGGGCGTGCTGCCCCCCGGCGGCCTTCACAGCAGGCGCCTTCACCGCGGGTGCCTTGGCGGCCGCCGTCTTCGTCGGCACGGCGCCGGCGGTCGCGCCGCCCTTGGCACCGGCCGCCTTGGCCGGCACCGCGGCGAGGCGCGCCATGGCGAGCTTGGCCGCGACCGGCATCGCCACGGGGGGCGCCGAGGGGCGCGCGGATGGGGGCACGGAGGGACCCTGGGCGAGCTTCGTCGGGCCGGGTGCCGCAATCCCCCGGCCGTGGACCTCGGCGAGCGCCGGACGGGCCGCCGGCCCGGGTTTCGGGGTGAACTTTCCGGCGGCAAGACCGTGCGCCGGCGGCGGGGCCGGGGCGAGGGCCTGGGCGAGGCTTGGGTTGAGACCCGCGACCTTCAGGTTCCCGGCCGCGAGGCCGCCGCCCCTGGCGGCGGTCTGGACGGGGGCGGGCCGGAACTCCCGCACCCGGGGGGCGGTGGGCTGCACGGCCGCCGGGACCGTCACGGCGGCCGAGGCCAGGACGATCGGCGCGCGCACCGGCGTCGGCCGCTCGGGCCGCGCGGCCGGGGCCTCGGCCGGCTCCGGAGCGGAATCCTGGGCGGGCCGGAAGGCGAGCGGCGCCGGGGCGGAGCGCGCGAAGCGCTCGGTGTCCTCCGTCGGGCCGAGATCGGCCATCATCACGGTCGAGCGGCCGGCCGGGCGCCCGTCGGTGCGCAGGCTGGCGAGCAGCTTGCGGTCGTCGCTGCCGGCCACCGAGGCCTTGCCGACATACTCGACGCGGACATGCGCGGTGCCCTTGCGGTGGAAGCCCAGCGCATCGGCCGCCTCCTCGGACACGTCCATGACGCGCCCGGCATGGTAGGGGCCGCGGTCGTTGACGCGCACCACCATCGAGTAGCCGTTGTCGAGATTCGTCACCCGGGCGTAGCTCGGCAGCGGCAGGGTCGGGTGGGCGGCGGCGATCGAGTGGCGATCGAACACCTCGCCGTTGGCGGTCATCCGGCCGTGAAAGGCCGAGCCGTACCAGGAGGCGAGCCCCTCGCGGACGTAGCCGTTCGGATTCTCCTTGGGCACGTAGGTCTGCCCGGCCACCACGTAGGGCTTGCCGGTATAGCGGCGCCCGCCGCCCTTCGGGATCGCGTCGCCCTCGTTGTAGAGGCGCGGGCTCGCCTTGACCCCATATTTCGGGTCGATGCCGTTCCCGGCGGCGAGCTTCTGCTGAGGCGAGGTCGCGCAGTTGGCCGTGGCCAGGGCCACGCCCGAGATGGCCATGAGCCGCAGGGCGAGGCGCGCCGGCCTGGGGAGCGTCGTGCGCACCATCGTGGGGTTCACCAAACTCTACGCGTGACCGGGGTCCGGAACCGGACCGGACCCGCCCGCGTCCAGAGGACCGCGACCGGGTCCACCCAGAATTGTAGCGGTCGCGTAAAGGAAGCCTGAACGACGGCGGCCGTCGGGGTTCAGATCCTGCGCCAGAGGGAGCCGAGGATCTCGTGCATTTGATGAGAAAAATCGAACAACTATCTGTTAAGTTGTAAGAAATCAGAGATCCGCCATCGCGCGGATCCCGCCCCGGCCATGGGCCACAATGTTCGCGCCGTGGTTCGGGACGGGGCGCGCCACCGCGGCGCGGTCGGCGCGTGCCCGGCGCGCGAGCCGGCCACCCTCACTGCCCCTGTCCGCCTCTCGTCAGGCGCGGGGACCCGAACTCCGCCAGGCGCGGGTCTCCGATCGCTCGCCCTCCGCTTCCCTCCGCCTGCCGGCGCGGATCTCCCTCAGCGCGGCGGCGTCTCCGTCAGCTGCGCGATCGACTGGGCGCCGCGCTGCTTGAACAGCAGGTCGAGCCCCTCCAGGATCAAGGCGTGCATCTTGGTCCGCTCGGCATAGGCGAGGTCGCGCAACTGGTCGTAGACCGGCGGCTCCAGGTAGACCGACATCTGGTGGGCGCGCTGCTTGAGCGTGGCCGCGGGCTTCGGCGCCGGGGGCGCCAGGGTCAGCGACACGATCTCGGCACCCTGCGGCCGGCCCCCCGGCGCGGATCGGGCGAGGGGATTCACCTGCGGGTTCGCCGAGGCCACGATCGCCGCGAGGCTGAGCTTAGGCGGCTTGGACATGCTGACCCGACCTCAGGGACTGCGTGCGGCGCTCGATCCAGGACCAGAGGCGGCGGACCTCCCCGGCGGCCTGACCCTTGGGGTTGAATTCCGTGACGCCCTGGCCGAGGCCGATCGCGTCCTGATGGTCGGCGCGGGCGACGATGTTGACGTCGGGCAGGATGCCGAGCACCGCCAGTCCGTCCGCGGCGTCGCGGACCCGGTAGGAGCGCGGCGGAGTCTGGTTCAGCACGAAGGCGAACTTCTTCTCCAGCCGGTAGACGGCGGCCAGCGTCGGCTTGAACGCCCGCAGGTCCGCGGGGGTCGGCCGGCACGGGATGATGCACAGGTCCGCCGCGCGGATCGCCGAGAGGGTGCCGGTGGAATCGACCCCCGGCGTGTCGATGAACACGTAGTCGTAGGCCGAGTCGCGCAGGCGCTCCATCACGGCGTCGATCTGCGTGGCGTCGATCTGCGCCACCTCCGGACCGTCGGCGGTGCGGTGGTCGAGCCAGTCGGAGATCGTCGCCTGCCGGTCCATCTCCAGGATGCAGACCGTGTGGCCCGCCTCCCGGGCGGCCACCGCCAGGGAGATGCACAGCGTGCTCTTGCCGCTGCCGCCCTTCTGCGTGACGAAGGTGATCGCTTTCATCCTGGGCGTCCTCCAGAAGGCCCCGTACATCCGTCCGGGCGTTCGCGACCGCCTGTCGCTGCGCCGTCCGTTCAAACCTCAGGTATGCGAGTCGCGGCGTGCCGCGATCCTGTGACCCAAGGATGTCCCGGCACAACGTGACGCCGGCATGGTTAACGCATCGTTAAGACCAGAGCCCGCCCGGTCATTCGGTTCCGGACCCGCGACAGGACATCCACCTAAACTTCAAGTTAAGATTCGCGATCGATAAGAGGTTAACAGCCTTTCCAGCGCCGCCAGGATACCGTAGCGTGACCGCGCAGATACCAGGAGCTTGCCGGGGGTGAAAACCTCAAGTTTACTCACCCCGGTCGCTCCGGCGAGGAATGGCATGGCTGAAGCCCCGATCCCGCAATCGATTCTGGAGGCCTCCGGCGTGGTCGGCACCTGGGCTCACGATTACTGGGCCGGACAGCTGGCGCTGTCGGCCTCCTTCGCGGGTCTGCTCGGCCTCGACCCCGAGACCGCCGCCGCCGGGGTGTCCCTCGAGGCCTTCCTCGACCGCACCCATCCCGAGGATCGCATCCGGATCGAGAGCTACC
This sequence comes from Methylobacterium sp. P5_C11, assembly GCF_054049775.1. NCBI lineage: Bacteria > Pseudomonadati > Pseudomonadota > Alphaproteobacteria > Hyphomicrobiales > Methylobacteriaceae > Methylobacterium > Methylobacterium sp. P5_C11. The sequence goes on from NZ_JBFULS010000059.1 coordinate 10,081, forward strand.
TGCACGCGGTGGCCGAGACCGGCGGCCCCGTGGAGGCGGAGTTCCGAACCCGGGACACGCGGACCGGCATCCGCACGCTGCTGATGCGCGGCCGGATCGAGCGGGACCCGGCCGGCGGGGCGACCCGCGGGCGCGGCATCGCCATCGACCGCACCGAGGAGCAGGCGGCCAACCTCGTGCAGAGCGAGCGGGTGGTGAACCGGATGGCCGAGCACATCATCGCCCTGCGCGACCTCGCCCGCGCCCTGCACCGGCCGGCGCTCACCGACCGGATCGAGCACCTGATGATCGAGATCGGCTTCGAACTCGCCCGCTTCCTGCCGGAGCCCGAGGACGAGCCGCGCCACTGAGGACGCCGGCGGCCGCCCGATTGATCGCGCCCGTCCCGGCCAGCTACTGTCCCGGCAACACTTTGCCGGGAGGACGGGGATGGCCCGCGACACGATCTACGACCGCGACCTCGACCGCGTCCCGGCCAATCACCAGCCGCTGACCCCCCTGCTCTACCTCGACCGGGCCGCGCGGGTTTTTCCCGACCACGTGGCGGTGGTCCACGGCCCCCTGCGGCGCTCCTACCGGGACCTCTACGCCCGGGCGCGCCGCCTCGCCTCGGCCCTGGCGGCGCGCGGGCTCGGCCGCGGCGACACCGTGGCGGCGCTGCTCGCCAACACCCCCGAGATGGTCGAGTGCCATTACGGCGTGCCGATGACCGGGGCGGTGCTCAACACCCTCAACACCCGCCTCGACGCCGACGCGATCCGCTTCTGCCTGGAGCACGGCGAGGCCAAGGTGCTGATCACCGACCGCGAATTCTCCCGGACGGCCGCCGCGGCGCTGGAGGGCCTGGAGACCAAGCCCTTCGTCATCGACGTCGACGACCCCGACTATGGCGGCCCGGGCGCGCGCCTCGGCGACACCGACTACGAATCGTTCCTGGCCGGGGGCGACCCGGAGCACGACTGGCGTCTGCCGGACGACGAGTGGGACGCGATCGCCCTGAACTACACGTCGGGCACCACCGGCGATCCGAAGGGCGTGGTCTACCACCATCGCGGGGCGGCGCTGCTGGCGCTCGGCAACGTCATCACGGGCGGGCTCGGCCAGCACCCGGTCTATCTCTGGACCCTGCCGATGTTCCACTGCAACGGCTGGTGCTTCCCCTGGACCCTGTCGATCGTGGCCGGGACCCATGTCTGCCTGCGCCACGTGCGGGCGGAGGCGATGTACCGGCTGATGGCCGAGCACGGGGTCACGCATCTCTGCGGCGCCCCGATCGTCATGCAGATGCTGATCAACGCCCCCGATGCCGAGCGCCGCGACCTGCCCCGGCGCGTCGCCTTCTTCACCGCCGCGGCGCCGCCGCCGGAGGCGGTGCTGGCCGGCATGTCGGAGGCCGGGTTCGAGGTGACCCATCTCTACGGCCTGACCGAGAGCTACGGTCCGGCCGTGGTCAACGCCTGGCACGCCGACTGGGACGCGCTGGCGGCCGACCAGCGGGCGGCCAAGAAGGCCCGCCAGGGCGTCCGCTACCCGGTGCTGGAGGGGCTGGACGTGCGCGACCCGGAGACCCTCGAGCCGGTGCCCGCCGACGGGGCGACGATCGGCGAGGTGATGATGCGCGGCAACGTGGTGATGCGCGGCTACCTCAAGAATCCGGCGGCCACGCAGGCCGCCTTCAAGGGCGGCTGGTTCCGCACCGGCGACCTCGGGGTGAAGCACCCGGACGGCTATGTGCAGCTCAAGGACCGCTCGAAGGACATCATCATCTCGGGGGGCGAGAACATCTCGTCGATCGAGGTCGAGGATGCCCTGTTCAAGCATCCCGCGGTGGCCGCCGCCGCGGTGGTGGCCAAGCCCGACGCGAAATGGGGCGAGACGCCCTGCGCCTTCGTGGAGCTGAAGCCGGGGGCGAGCCCGAGCGCCGACGAGCTGATCCAGTGGTGCCGCGGGCGCCTGGCCTCCTACAAGCTCCCGCGCCACGTCGTGTTCGGCGACCTGCCCAAGACCTCCACCGGAAAGGTGCAGAAATACCTCCTGCGCGCCCGCGCCCGGGAGGACGACGGGGCCTGACCGGTCTGCGGGCCGGGTCAGGCCTGCGGCGGGTCCCGGCGGTCGGCGCGGACCGGGACCGGGGCGGCCTCCGGGGCGGAGCCGGCGCCGCGCAGGTCGGCCAGGATCAGGGCGACGACATCCTGGAGCGACATCAGGCTGAACACGGCGATGGAGGCGACCAGGGCGGCGGAGACCAGGGTCTTGGCGGTTGCGGGATCCACGGCGGGAGTCCTTGGCTTCGCCCCGCGCGGGCCATCCGGGCGGGGGGCGCCGCAGACGGCGCCGGTGCCTCTCCAAGGTGGTCGCGCCGCCCGCCCCGCGCCAGCGCCGCCGCGGTCGCGCCTGGCATGCGTCCGGGGCCGGGCTCGGCCGTGATCCTGGTTACCGCGACGCTTCCCCGGCCGGCTGGCCGCCGTCGCGCCCGGACCCGTGCAGCTTTCCAGGCTGGCCGAACGTTGCGTTTCCCGCAATAAGCGCCCGCGCGGAGCGGCGCGCATCCGGGAGAGAGACGGCATGGCCGGAAGCGGCATCGCGAACGGCGCCCGCGCGGCGCTGCTCGCCGTTCAGGGGCTGATCCTGGCCGCGGGACCGGCCCTGGCCCAGGGAACCGTGCCGGTCCAGCCGCCGCCGGTCACGGCCCAGGCCGCGCCGCCCTCGGAATCGCCCCAGGCGCAGCCGCCCGCCGCGGCGCCGGCCGAGCCGGTGACCCGCGCCGGCTACGCCTACATCGGCGGCCGCTACGAGAAGCTCGGCGACAAGACCGTGATGGTCGGCCAGATGTTCGTGCAGTCGCGCACGCCGGCCCGGATCACGCAACCCTATCCGGTGGTGATGGTCCACGGCCTCGCCCAGACCGGCGTGAACTACCTTGCCACCGCGGACGGCCGGCCGGGCTGGGTGCAGCGCTTCGTCGAGAAGGGCTATCAGGTCTACGTGGTCGATCAGGTCGGCCGCGGGCGCTCGGGCACCAACCCGGAGGTCTACGGTCCCTACGACCGGCTCGGCACCCGCAGCCTGGAGCGGACCCACACGGCGCCCGAGGTCTACGACCTGTATCCCCAGGCCAAGCTGCACACCCGCTGGCCGGGCGGGGCCGGCGTGCAGGGCAACGCCGCCTTCGACCAGTTCTTCGCCAGCCAGGTCCCGTTCCTCGCCAACAGCCAGCAGACCGAGGAGCTGGTCGACCCCGCGCTGACGGCGCTGCTCGAGAAGATCGGGCCGGCGATCCTGCTGACCCACGGCCAGGCGGCCCTGTTCGGCTGGGCGGTCTCCGACGCGCGGCCGGACCTCGTGAAGGCGCACGTCGCCGTCGAGCCCAACGGGCCGCCCTTCTTCGACGTGCAGTTCCGCGGCGGCAAGGACTTCTGGGAGAAGACCGGGGACGGGCGCGCCCGCGCCTACGGGCTGACCCGCATGCCGCTGACCTTCGACCCGCCGGTCAAGGCGCCCGAGGACCTGGCCGTCGCGCAGCAGGCCAAGGGATCCGACGGCAAGGCGGTGGACGGGCGGATCCGCTGCTGGCTGCAGGGCGAGCCCGCCCGGACCCTGCCGAACCTCGCCAAGGTGCCCACCGTGGTGGTGACCGCGGAGGCCTCCTTCCACGCCACCTACGACGAGTGCACCATCGCCTTCCTGGCCCAGGCCGGCGCCAAGCCGGACGTGATCCGGCTGGCCGACCGGGACCTCCACGGCAACGGCCACATGATGATGCTGGAGACGAACAGCGACGCCGTCGCGGACGTCCTGGCCGGCTGGCTCGCGGGGCGCCTGCGGTAGCCCCGGGGCGCCGCCTCCCACTTCACCGATACGTGTCGCAACGGCAACAGCCGTCGCCTTCCGCGTGAAGGCCGCTTGCGGATGCGCCCGGCTGTCCGTAGTCCGGGTCGGAGAAACATCAAGTATTACAGTAGTTTATCACAATTCTAAACAGCCCGCTTGAGGCGTCGGGGACGAGTCCGGCGAACGCGGCCGGCTGCCCGCAGCGTCGCATCCGGCGAGAGACCATGAGAGCCGCCCAACCCCTCCCCTGCGTCGTCCGGCGCGTCACCCTGCGCACCCTGCGCACCCTGCTCGCCGGCGCCTCGCTCGCCGTCCTGGCGCAGGCCGCGCCGGTCGCAGCCCTGGCGCAGGACGCGCCACCGCGCCGCGCTGCCCGCCCGGCGGCGGACGGCTCCGTGCAGCTCGGGGAGCTGAGCGTCGAGAGCCAGGGCGGCGGCGCACCGGTCTCCGCGGTCCGCGCCGGAGCGCCGGCGCGCGCCGCCGAGAGCCCGACGGGTCCGATCGACGGCTACGTGGCCCGGCGCTCGGCCACCGCGACCAAGACCAACACCCCGCTGATCGAGACCCCGCAATCGATCACCGTCGTGGGCCGGCAGCAGCTCGACACCCAGAACGCCCAGACCCTCACCCAGGCGACCCAGTACGTCGCCGGCACCTACGCGGGCACCTTCGGCGCCGACTCGCGCCTCGACTTCTTCCAGCTGCGCGGCTTCGTGGTCAGCGATTACGGCCTCTACCTCAACGGCCTGCAGCTCCTGAACTACGGCTTCGCCTACAGCCGGGTGAACACGTTCGGGCTGGAGCGCGTCGAGGTGCTGCGCGGCCCCTCCGCGGTGCTGTTCGGCGCCGGCAATCCCGGCGGCCTGATCAACCAGATCAGCAAGCGCCCGACCGAGAGCCCGTTCGGGCTCATCGAGGTCGGCGGCGGCTCCTTCGACCAGCGCTACGCCGCCTTCGACGTCGGCGGCCCGGCCGACGCCGAGGGGCACTGGTTCACCCGCCTGACCGGCTACGCCCGCAACGGCGGCACGCAGGTCCAGGGGGCGCCGGACGACAGCTACTACATCGCCCCGGCCTTCACCTATAAGCCGGACGGGTCGACCAAGTTCACGGTCCTGTCGAGCTTCCAGCACGACAACACGGCGGTGACGGCGAACTTCCTGCCCTATTACGGCACGGCGCGGCCGACCGTGCTCGGCCTGCGCATCCCGCGCTCGCTCAACGTCGGCGATGCCGGCTTCAACACCTACCGGCGCGACCAGGCCTTCATCGGCTACGAGTTCGAGCACGTCTTCGACGACACCTGGGCGGTGCGCCAGAACGCCCGCTACGCCTACACGCAGAGCTACCAGAACTCGTATATCGGCCAGCTCGGCTACGCCGACCCGCTGCAGACCCAGCTCGGCCGCTACCTGTTCCGGGATTCCGCCAAGATCGCGCAGCTCGACGTCGACACGCAGGCCGAGGCCAAGTTCTCCGACGGCTTCTTCCGCCACGACGTCCTGATGGGAATCGAGTACCGGAACTTCCAGATCCACGACAACCAGGCCTCGGGCTTCCCCGGCCCGAACCTCAACATCTTCGCGCCCTCTTACGGCCCGCAGGCGGTCTCGGCCTCGCCCTACCTGGTCAACGCCGACGCGTTCCAGCAGGTCGGCCTCTACGTCCAGGACCAGATCAAGCTCACGCCGGAGCTGACCCTGATCCTCGGCGGCCGCCAGGACTTCGTCCAGAACACCGTCTACGACCGCCTGACGCCGTCGAACACCAACGGCCGCAACGACAGCGCCTTCACCTACCGGGCGGCGGCGATCTACAATTTCGACTTCGGCCTCGCGCCCTACATCATGTACGCGACCTCGTTCCAGCCCGAGATCGGCTCGGACATCAACAACCGCGCCTTCAAGCCCGACACGGGCGATCAGGTCGAGGGCGGCGTGAAGTTCGAGCCGCCCGGCCAGGGCTACTTCCTGACGCTCGCCGGCTTCGACATCCACCGCAACAACGTGCTCACCCCGAACCCGGTCAACACGCTGTTCAACACCCAGCTCGGCGCGGTGCGCTCCACCGGCTTCGAGGCGCAGCTCGTCGCCAACATCGCCGACGGCCTCAACCTCGTCGCCTCGTTCACCAAGTTCGACTTCACCACCGTACGGGATCCCGACCCGGTGCGGGTCGGCAAGAGTCCGGTCAACATCCCCCAGACCCTGGCGTCGCTGTTCGCCGACTACACGATCCCGCTCGGGCCGTGGCGCGGCTTCGGCTTCGGCGGCGGCGTGCGCTACGTCGGCAGCTCGTTCGCGGATGTCGGCAATACCCTGCGGGTGCCCGACTACGTGCTGTTCGACGCGCAGGTCCACTACGATTACGAGAACTGGCGCTTCCAGGTGAACGCCTCGAACCTCGCCGACCGGCGCTACGTGGCCTCCTGCCAGTCGAACGTGTCCTGCTTCTACGGCGACGCCCGGCGGGTGCTGGCGAAGGTCAGCTACAAGTGGTGAAGCGGCTCGGGCGGTCCCGTTTGCGACCGCCCGCAGCGTGGTGACCCGCCCCGTCATCGCGAGCGTAGCGAAGCGACCCAGGGTAGCGCGACATCATTAGCCTGGCGCGACCCTGGATTGCTTCGCTTCGCTCGCAAGGACGGCGCCCGGATCAGCCGTCCGCCGCCTCCGCCCCGGTGATCGGCCGCGGCCCGGACAGCCGGGTCGGCAGGGCGTCGATCCGCAGGGACCGGCGTAGCGCCCGCGAGAAGGCGTCGACCGCCACCGTCACCAGGGCGGTGGCGGCGATCAGAACCACGGCGACGTCGAGGCGCAGCTCCGAGATCGCGGCGTCGACGTAGAAGCCCAAGGTCGTGACCCCCAGGATCCCGAAGATCGCGCTCTCCCGCAGGATCAGCTCCCAGCGATAGAGCAGGTAGGCCAGGAACTGCCCGTAGAGGCGCGGCACGGTTTCGTAGGCGTAGAGGTCGAGGCCCCGGGGGGCGTCGGCCCGGTAGGGGATCGCGTCGGCGTGCCGGCCCATCAGGTAGGCGACGATGCCGGCATTGTGCAGCGCCAGGGCGAGGATCGCCGGCAGCATCGAGGGGCCGAGCAGCTGCAGGCCCAGATAGGCCAGCATGTATTCCGGCGTGGAGCGCACCACCACGAGGAGCGCCCGCCCCAGGGGCCGCCCGACCGGGCCGGCGAAGCGCCGCGCGGTCAGGGGGAACAGGACCAGGGCTCCGAGGGCGGTGGCCGCCAGGGCGATCTGCGCCAGGATCAGGGTCTGGGCCGTGCCGGGCAGGACCTGCCCGGTCAGGATCGGGCGCAGCCACGATCCGAATCGCGCCCAGGTTTCGGGCTCGGCCAGGGACGCGCCCCGGAGCGGGGCCGGCACGATATCGTGGCCGAGGAAGCGGGCGAGGCTCGGGCCGATCGCCGCGCTGCCGACGGTCGGCGGCAGCACCAGCGCGGCGCCGACGAGGAGGACGGGGAGAGTCCTGGCGCGCACCCAGAGCCGCCGGGTTCCGATCAGCGCGTAGAAGATCAGGAGCAGCGCCCCGGCCTCGGCGTAGCGGCCCTGGCGGAAGGCGGATTCGAAGGCGAAGCCCATGGTCGGCAGGCCGATGAAGCCGAGCACGAGGCTGGAGCGCAGGCCGCATTCCAGGCGATAGAGGGTGTAGTCGCGCATGCGCCCGGCCACCTCGGGCAGGCGGGCGTACAGGAAGGCCGAGACCGCGCCGGTGCCTGCTGGCAGGACCCGGAGCGCCGCGAGGTCGGCCTCCTCGATCAGCTCGGCGTAGACCTTGGCGCAGATGCCCGCGTAGGGCAGCGCGATGGCGAGCACCCCGGTGGTCGCCGAGAGCCCGAAGACCTGCATCAGCAGCAGCGCCCAGAACAGCTCGTGGACGGCGCGCAGGCCCGCGCAGGCGAGCCGGACAATCCGCGAGCGGGCGAAGGGGATCGCCAGCAGCAGTCCCGTCCCGGCGCCCAGCCCGACGCCGAGCATCGCGAAGGCCACCGTGGTGACGACGCTCCAGCCCTCCACGGCGGGGAAATCGGGCCGGATCAGGCCGCCGAGGAGCCGGGCGAGGTCGGCGAAGGGGTGGAGCGTCGTGACCTGCAGGTCCGCCACCAGCAGGCCGGCGAGTGCCGTGGCCAGGAACCAGCGGCTCACCGCCGCGTAGCCCGGCCGCGGCCGGAACGCGGCCTTGCGCGCGACGGCGCGCATCAGGCGGCCTCGTAGAAGGGGCTGAGCTGCGCCGGATCGAGGCCCGCCGCGGGCGCGTCGAGGACGATCCGGCCGGCCTCCAGGACCACGATCCGGTCGGTATGGGCCAGCGCCAGGGCGACGTCGTGCAGCGCCAGGATCAGGGTCTCGTGGCTGCGGGCCAGCTCGGCGAGGATCCGGCCGCCCTGCTGGCGGTCCAGCGCCGAGACCGGCTCGTCCCCCACCAGGATCGGCCGGCCGTTGTAGAGGGCGCGGGCCACCGAGACGCGCTGCTGCTGCCCGCCGGACAATTCCCCGGCCCGCGCCCAGAGCTTGTCCGAGAGCCTGACCCGGTCGAGGACCGCCTCCACGGCGGCGACGTCGGCCCGGGCCGGCCGGACCAGATTGCGCAGGTTGTGCAGGGTCGAGCGCCGGTCGAGGCGGCCCATATAGACGTTGTGGAACACCGAGAGCGGCCGCACCAGGGCGGCGGCCTGGGGCACCAAAGCCACCCGCTCGGGCGCCTGGGCGTGGATCAGGCCGATCAGGGTCGACTTGCCGGCCCCCGAGCGGCCCATCAGGGCGACGTGCTCGCCCGCCTGCACGGTCAGGTCGATGCCGGACAGCACCGGGCGCCCGTCATAGGCCGCGGCGGCGTTCCGGAGAACGATGGCCCCCCCGGCCTCCGCGCCGCCCGCCACGCGCTTCAGTCCAGCAGGCCGGTGGACTGGCCGACCGCGACCAGGGGCACGTAGGCGGCATTGGTCACGGGGATGAACTTCGAGCGCCCGAACGGCTCCAGGATCGCCCGATCGGTGATGCCGGTCAGCGCCGCCCGCAGCTTCTCGGTGAAGCCCGAACCGTAGGTCTGGTCCACGTCGCCCCGCACGGTCCACTGGTAGTCGGGGAAGGTCGGGCTCTCCCAGATCACCGAGACCGCGCGTCGGTCGACCTTGCCGGCCTTGGTGTCGAGGTCCCAGACCGAGTAGTCCACGGCGCCGACCGCGAAGGCGCCGGACTGGACGAGCTGGATGGTGCGGCTGTGATCGCCCGAGAAGCCGACGCGGGAAAAGACCTCCTCGGGGCTCTTCCCCGGAAAAGCCTGCCGGATGAAGTATTCCGGCATCAGCCGCCCGGAGGTCGAGGCGCGGGCGCCGAACGTGAAGGTTTTTTCCGCGATGGCTTTCGGGAAGTCCTGGCCCGGCTTCAGACCGGTGGCGGCGTTGGCGATGAGGTAGGTCTTGAACGCCGCGTCCTCGGCGCCCTGCGCGATCGCCTGGGAGCCCGGCACGGCCCTGCGCGCCTGGACGCCGGTGAAGCCGCCGAACCACGCGAGCTGCACCTGCCCGTTGGTGAAGGCGGTGACGGCGGCCGGGTAACTCTTCACCGGAATGTAGCGCACCGGCACGGCGAGCTTGGCCTCGAGATAGGTGGCGACCTTGCCGAAGCGCTCGACGAGGCGGCTCTCGTCCTGGTCGGGGATGCCCGTGAAGACGAGGGGCGGGACCGTCCTGTCCTGCGCCCGAACCGGCGCGGCGGCCATCGCGATCCCCGTCAGGGCGGCCAAGCCGCCGAGGGCGAGCCGCCCGAACCATCCTGATCGCCGCATGGGCTGTCCGCCTCGCCGCGCCCGGCTCCGACCGGCGCATCTCGACGGGCGGCGTAGCAGAGATCGCCTCCGGCCACACCATCGCGGGCCGCAGACGTCCCGCGGACATCCCCTGGCAGGCCCGGCGGGCACCCCCTTGGCGAGCCCCCTGCCCGCCGCGAAGCGCGGGGGGCGGGGGCGGCCGATCAGCGCGCGTGCCGGCGCATCATGTGGCGGTGGTGATGCCGGTGCATCATGCGGTGGCGCGCCATCCGCGACTGCATCCGGGCGGTGCGGTGCATGCCGCCGAAATTGCTGTTGCCGGTGGCGGCGGCATTCCGGTTGAGGCCGTCCCCGGGGGCTGCCAGGACCGGCGCCGCCGTGCCGAGGACGAGGCCGAGTGCGAGCGTCGCGCCGAGGATGATCTTGTTCATGGGGCGGATGTCTTTCAGCGACCCTGCGTCGCGCCGACCGAACGGACCAGAACCGCTCCGGTTCCGGAGACGGTCGCGCGTCGCGGTGCGGCATCCTGCAACGGGGGATGCCCCGTTCCCGCGCGCGGCCTGCGCCCGGGACGGTGGACGGTGGCCGGGTCAGGCGCCGGGAGCCACCGCAAGCGCCGACAGGGTGAGGTGCTCCGGCAGGGCGGCATCCGGGACCGGGACCGACCGGATCCCGGCCGGGAGCACGCCGCCGAGCAGGTCGAGAAAATCCCCCGAGGCGGCGAGCTCGATCTCGGCCGCCTTGGCCTGGGTCTCGATCCGCGCCAGGGCGTTCATCGCCGGACCCAGCACCGTGTACTCGGCCCGCACCCCATCGTCGAAGACACCGACCAGGAGGTCGCCCGCATGCAGGGCGACCACGACCCGCAGGGCGAACAGGCCCTCCCGCGCCCGGGCGGCGTTGAGGGCGGCGATCCGGTCGCGGATCGACAGGGCGCAGGCCAGCGCCGCCCGGGCCTGCGCGTCGGGGCGGCCGACGACGAACTGCACCAGCACCGCGTCGCCGATATACTTGTCGACGAGGCCGCCCTGCTCCGCCACCGCCGCCTGTGCGGCCGCCCGGACGGCGAGCAGGGCCGTCACCATCGCCTCGGGCGGGTGCTCGCGGCTCATCCGCGAGAAGCCGCGGATGTCGAGCATCATCAGGCAGGCGTGGCGCCGGTGGATGCCGAGGCCGGACTCGCCGTCCTCGGCGGCGAGGTCGAGGGCGACCGTGTCGGGCACGAAGCGGGCGAGCTGGGTCCGCTCGTGCTCCATGCGCAGCGCCCGGGTCACCGCGGCGCGCAGGCGGGCCGTGCCGTCGACCACCAGGAGGCCCGCCGCCACGAAGGTGGCGAGCCCGGTCACCTGCGCGGTCGGGAAGGTGTCGGGGCTCGGGAACAGCTCCGGCTGCAGGACCCCGACCAGGAAGGCCGCGCTCCAGCACAGGGTGACCAGTGCGCAGAACACCAGGGTCTGCGTCACCCGCATGCTCAGGCCGGTCTGGAGCAGGAGCAGGAAGGCGGGCAGGCGGCTCACCGCGTCGGCGCCGAGGCCTGCCCCGCCCCCGGCCATCATGTGCTCGATGATGACGTAGACGGCGAGCCCGGCATTGAGCCCGGTGCCGGCCCAGCCGTAGGCGTTGGCCGTGGGTCCGCCGCCCCGCTCCCGGAGCCCGAACCAGACCGTGCCCAGACCGTAGAGCCCGAGGATGAACCAGTGGCTCAGGGCGTGCAGCGAGCCGTCATAGGCCTGGGCCGCCATCAGCAGCACCAGCACGATCACCACGCGCAGGCCGAGGAGGCGCAGACCGCCGCCCGCCTGCATGGCCCGCAGCACCGCTGCGTCGTCCGATCCCGGATCCKTCCTCGCCGCCACCGGCGCCCGCGCGGCCCGCAGGCCGGGCAGCGGCGGGTTGCCGACGCCGCCCGCGGCCATCAGCCCCCCCGGCCGAGGCGCCGGGCCGCCGCGAAGCGGTTGAGGAAGCGCGGCTCCTTCTCGGGAGCGATCCGGACCGCGAGGTGCAGGGTGCCGTCGGCCTCGGACCGGCGGTCGAGGATCTCGGCGTTCTCGTAGAGCCAGTTCAGCGCCGCCCCGTCCTCCGGCGGCAGCGCCACCGCGAAGCTCGCGCGGTTGCGCCCGATCCGGGCCTCGATCCGCGCCGACAGGGCCGCGAGCCCCTCCCCGGTCACGGCCGAGACCAGGACCGGCGCGGCGCTGTCGCGGTCGTTGCGGGCCTTGGCCTGGCCGCTCAGGTTCAGGAGCCGGGTGCGCTCGGCGTCGTCGAGGAGGTCGGCCTTGTTCCAGACCTCGATGATCCGGTCGGCGCTGGTCTCGATGCCGAGTTCGCGAAGGACCTCGCCGACATCCTCGGCCTGGGCCTCGGAATCGACGTGGGAGACGTCGCGCACGTGGAGCAGCACGTCCGCCTCGATGGCGTCCTCCAGGGTCGCCCGGAAGGCGGCGATCAGCGGCGTCGGCAGGTCGGAGATGAAGCCCACCGTGTCGGACAGGATCACGGTCTCGCCGTGGGGCAGCTTGGTCGCCCGGGCGGTGGGGTCGAGGGTGGCGAACAGCATGTCCTTGGCGGTGACCTCGGCGCGGGTCAGGGCGTTGAACAGGCTCGACTTGCCGGCATTGGTGTAGCCGACGAGCGCCACGATCGGGTACGGCACCCGCGCCCGGCTCTGCCGGTGCAGGCCCCGGGTGCGGACCACCGCGTCGAGGTCGCGCTCGATCCGGGTCATGCGCTCCTGGATCATGCGCCGGTCGGCCTCGATCTGGGTCTCGCCGGGGCCGCCCAGGAAGCCGAAGCCGCCGCGCTGGCGCTCCAGGTGGGTCCACGACCGCACGAGCCGGGATTTCTGGTAAGCAAGATGCGCGTGCTCGACTTGAAGGGTTCCCTCACGCGTCGAGGCGCGCCGCCCGAAGATCTCCAGGATCAGGCCCGTGCGGTCGATGACCTTGGCGCCCCATTCCTTCTCGAGATTGCGCTGCTGCACCGGCGAGAGGGCGCAGTCCATCACCACGAGGCCGATCTCGCGGGCGCGAATCAGGCCGGCGATCTCCTCGACCCGGCCCTTGCCGAGATAGGTCGAGGGGCGGATCCGCGGCAGGCTGACGGCGAGGCTCTCGAGCACGTCGAGTTCGATCGCGGCGGCGAGCCCGGTCGCCTCGTCGAGGCGTGCCTCGACGGAGCGGGTGGGCGCGGCCGGCCCGTGCCCGGCCCCCGATGCGCCGCGCGCGAGGTAGGGACCGATCACCAGGGTGTGGGTCGCCGCGGCGATCTCACCCTCGGGGGCGGCCTGCGCCTGGAGGCGGGCTTCGCCGGGCGTCAGCGTTTCGGTCATACGGCCTTTGGCGCCGACGGCGGACCGGCGGCTTCGTTCGAGAAGTCGGATCCGTCAGAATGGGGATGCGGGCGGGCCGGGCCAAGATGCCGGGCGGGCACGGACACAGATTCCGCACGGGTGCGGACCGCGCACGACCGCCCTCCCCCCTCTGCGGGGGAGGGAGAGGCGCACATCGGCCCCGCCCGCGCCCTGCCGCCGGCCCTCACGCCTTCTCGGCGGTCTCGTCCGGCTCGAACAGCTGTACCGGGTGGCCCGGCATGATCGTGGAGATCGCGTGCTTGTAGACCAGCTGCGAGTGCCCGTCCCGGCGCAGCAGCACGCAGAAATTGTCGAACCACGTCACCACGCCCTGCAGCTTGACGCCGTTCACGAGGAAGATGGTCAGCGGGATCTTGTTCTTGCGGACATGGTTGAGAAACGTGTCCTGAAGGTTCTGTGCGCGTTCGCCCGCCATCTTCTTGGCCTTCTTGTTGTCCCGGATCGAGCCGCCCGGGATGGATCTGTCGCGGGCCGGATCACCCGACCATCCCGCCCGCGGCTTTGTATACAAGCACCATGACTTGGCGAAAGCGGGGGCGCAAGCAACCCCCGCGCCGGCGTCAACCGTGACGGATCGGCACCACTCTCACCGCGCCGGCCCGACCCCGGTTCACGGGCCGATGCCGAGGGACTTCAACTTGCGGTGCAGGGCCGAGCGCTCCATCCCGATGAACTCGGCGGTGCGGGAGATGTTGCCCGAGAACCGCGCGATCTGGGCCACGAGGTATTCCCGTTCGAAGATCTCGCGGGCCTCCCGGAGGGCGAGGCTCATCAGCTTCTCGCCGCCCGCGCCGCCGGGCGTCGTCGGCACCAGGGCGCCGATCTCGGAGGGCAGCATCTCGGAGGTGACCTCCTGCTCCGGGTCGGCCTGGGTCAGGATCATCAGCCGCTCGACGTTGTTCTTGAGCTGGCGCACGTTCCCCGGCCAGTTGTGCGACTGCAGCACCGCCATCGCGTCCTCGGCGATCCGGCGCTTGGGCAGGCCAGTCTGGGACGAGATGTTGTCCATGAAGAACTGGATCAGCTCGGGCACATCCTCGCGGCGCTCCGACAGGGCCGGCACCCGGATCGGCACCACCGAGAGGCGGTGGAACAGGTCCTCGCGGAAGCGGCCGGCGGCGATCTCCTCCTGCAGATCCCGGGACGAGGACGAGATGATCCGCACGTCGACATGCACCCGGGTGGTGCCGCCGACCCGTTGAAAATTCTGGTCGACGAGGACGCGCAGGATCCGGTTCTGGCTCTCCCGCGGCATGTCGGCGACCTCGTCGAGGTAGAGGGTGCCGCCATGGGCCTCCTCCAGGGCGCCGACCCGCCGGCCGCTCTCGCCCTCGACCCCGAACAGCTCAGCCTCCATGGTCTCGGGCAGGATCGCGGCCGCGTTCAGCAGCACGAACGGGCCGTTCGCCCGGGCCGAGGCCTTGTGCAGGCTGCGGGCGGCGAGTTCCTTGCCGGAGCCCAGCGCCCCCGTGATCATCACCCGGGCATTGGTCGGCGCCACCCGGTCGAGGGTCTGGCGCAGCTGGTTGATCGCCAGGGAGCCGCCGACGATGCGGTTGGTGGCGCCGGAGCGCGCCGTCAGGTCGCGGACCTCCCGCCGGAGCCGCGAGGCCTCGAGCGCCCGCTCGGCCACCAGGATCAGCCGGTCGGCCTTGAACGGCTTCTCGATGAAGTCGTAGGCGCCCGCCTTGATGGCCGAGACCGCGGTCTCGATGTTGCCGTGGCCCGAGATCATCACCACCGGCAGGTCGGGGTTCGCCGCCTTGATCAGGTCGAGCACCTGCAGGCCGTCGAGGCGCGAGCCCTGCAGCCAGATGTCGAGGAAGACGAGGTGCGGCCGGCGCGCCTCGATGGCGGCGAGCGCCTCGTCCGAGCCGCCGGCCGTGCGGCAGCGGTGGCCCTCGTCGTCCAGGATGCCGGCCACGAGGTCGCGGATGTCGGCCTCGTCGTCGACGATCAGGATATCGGCGCTCATGCGTGCATCTCCGCGATCCGGGGGGCCGTCGGTGCGGCGCCCTTCTCCTCTGTCGTGCCGGGACGGGTCTCCGGGGTCTTGGTGCCGGGACCTGCGGCGGACGGTTCGTGCCCGTGCTCGCGCGGCACCCGCATCCGCACCTGGCCGCCGCGRCCGGCGGGATTGTCGTTCAGCTCGATCCCGCCGCCGTGCTCCTCCAGCACCTTGCTGACGATGGCAAGCCCCAGCCCGGTCCCGCCCTCGCGGGTGGTCATGTAGGGCTCGAGCAGGCGCTGGCGCCCCTCGGCGGGGAATCCCTTGCCGTTGTCGGTGACGGCGATCACCGCGAACCCGTCCTCGACGGCGAGGCTCAGGGCGATCTTGCCCTTGCCGAGCTCGGCCTCCGGCACCTCGGCCACCGCCTCGACGGCGTTCTTCAGGATGTTGGTGATCACCTGGCTGAGCAGCCGGATGTCGAAGGCCGCCACGATCTTTTCCGCACTCCCCGCGCCGCCCTGGGCCGAGAACGCGAAGTCGATGTCCGGGTGCGCCACGCGCATCATGAACAGGTTCTGCTTGGCGATCTCGGTGAGGTCGTTCGGCGCGATCGCGGGCTTGGGCATCCGCGCGAAGGCCGAGAACTCGTCGACCATGCGCTTGATCTCGTCCACCTGGCGCACGATCGTGGCGGTGCACTGGTCGAACACCTCCTTGTCGGCCGTGATGACCTTCCCGTACTTGCGCCGGATCCGCTCGGCGGAGAGCTGGATCGGAGTCAGCGGGTTCTTGATCTCGTGGGCGATGCGGCGCGCCACGTCGCCCCAGGCGGAGCTGCGCTGCGCCTGGACGAGGTCGGTGATGTCGTCCAGCGTCACCACCGAGCCGCGGGGCGCGCCTTGCGCCTGCTCACTCGTCACCCGCACCGTGATGGTGCGCTCGCCCCGGGATCGGGCGAGCTGGATCTGCTGCTGCTGCAGGCTGCGCGGGCGGGCCTCGCTCTCGGCGAGGACGGGGGCGAGTTCCGGCACCGCCCGGCCGAGCGGCTGACCGACCAGGGCCTCGCTCTCCAGATCGAGCATCCGCTCGGCGGCCGGGTTGGCGATGGTGACGAAGCCCGCCGCGTCGAGGCCGATCACCCCGGGCGAGACCCCCGACAGCACCGCCTCGGTGAACCGGCGGCGGGTGTCGATCAGGTCGCTCGCCGCGATCAGGCCGGCATGCTGGCGGCGCAGCTCCTGGGTCATCTTGTTGAAGCTCTCGCCGAGATGGGCGAGGTCGCCGCTGGTCTTCTTGGTCGGAACCTGGGCGTAGAAGTTGCCGGATGCCACTTGGTCGGCGGCGTTGATCAGCCGGCGGATCGGCGCCACGAACCGGTTGGCGAAGTTCATCCCGAACCATACGGCCGAGAGCAGCGCGATCAGCGCGATCAGCAGGAACACCGACGCGAAGGTGATCTGGATCGAGCGGCGCAGCGAATCGTAGGTGAGGTACTCGGCCGCCGCCGCCCGGGACACGCCGGGGAAGTCGATGGCGAGCTGGCTCACCTCCCGCTGCACCATCAGCACGGCGTCGTCGTAGGCCGGCATGCGCAGGAGCGCGGCGAAGACCCGGCCCTCGGTGGGCAGGAGGCAGATCGGGTCGGCGGAGTTCGCCGCGTCCTCGAAGGCCGCCGCGGAGGGCAGGCGGTTCGTCTTCAGGACGTCGATCTTGGCCCGGGCCACCACCTCGGTGGGGCCGCGCATGATCTGCGCCACCGGCAGGCCGAGATTGGTCGCCCGGGTGGTCAGGAAGGTCTGGAACCAGTCCCGGTTCACGTCGAAATTCGGCCGGGCGCGGGTGAGGTCGTCGGCCAAGATGCGGATCTCCCGGGCGAGGCTCTGGCACTGGTTCTCCTGGTAGGCGTCGGCCACCTCCACGGATTTCAGCACCACGTCGCGGACCCGGTCGGTGAAGCCGAGCGACAGGCCCCGGTCGATGGTCACCGAGGCGACCACGGCGAGCAGGATCGTCGGCAGGATCGCGATCAGCGAGAACAGGCCGACGATGCGGGTGTGCAGCCGCGCCACCGCGGCGTTGGCCTTGCGGGCGTGCAGGAAGACCCGCGCCTCCCAGGCGATGATGACGGCCAGCCCGAGCACCAGGGCGGCGTTGATGGCGAGGAGCGTCACGCCGTAGGCCGGCGTCGGCGTCACCCGGATCACGCCGGCCAGGATCAGGAAGGTCGCCAGCGCCGAGACCAGGGCGGTGACCACCATGGCGGCGCCGATCCAGCCCGGGCCGCGGGGGCCCGGCCGCAGGGACTCCGCCAGGGGGGCAGCGGGCGCCCGGGCCGCGTCCTGGCCTGCGCCGTCGCCCGACCCGTCGGGGTCGGGCGCGGGGACTTCCTCGGTCCGTGAGCGTCGCGGGAACGGCATGACTGGTGCAGGGCCACAACAGTGTGGCGGAATTAATACGAATTCGGGCCGGACGGTGATGGCCGGTTCACCCCTGCGCCGCGGCGAAGGGCGGAGGCAGCACCCGGCCGCGGACCGGGGAAGGCCGGCCCGGAAGATCAGGCTTCGTATTGCGCGGCGGCTTGGCTGCCGGGCGTGCCAAGTGTTACGCTGATCCCGAAGAAGAGTCGGTGTTCGCCGATCGATCGAACGGTTCTGTGGCGCGGGTTACAGAATTTCTTCTTGCGCGTTGTGGAAAGCATGGAGGGCGTCGCCCGATGAAGCGCGGTCCTTACGGGATGGGACGAACGATGCGCGCGCGCGTCGCCCGTATCCGTCCCGGCGCCGCCCCGCTGTCGCGACGGTGCGACGCGGTGACGGCCCCCGCGATCCGGGTCGGCCTGATCGGCTACGGCTATTCCGGCCGGACCTTCCACGCGCCCCTGATCCGCTCCGTCTCGGGTCTCGACCTCCGGTTGATCGCCTCGCGCGATCCCGCCCGGGTCGAGGCCGAATGCCCCGGCGTCGCGGTGGCCGCCGACCCCGTCGCGGTCGCGACCTCGGAGGCCGTCGACCTTGTCGTGATCGCGTCCCCGAACGACACCCACGCGCCCCTGGCGCGGGCCGCCCTGGCGGCGGGGCGGCATGTCGTCGTCGACAAGCCCTTCACCCTCGATCTCGCCGAGGCGCGGGCGCTGCGCGCGGCGGCCCGGAGCCGGGGCCGTCTGCTCGCGATCTTCCACAACCGCCGCTGGGACAGCGATTTCCTGAGTCTCCGCAGCGCCATCGCGGCGGGCGCCGTCGGTCCGGTGCGGCATTTCGAATCCCGCTTCGACCGGTTCCGCCCGCAGGTCCGCGACCGGTGGCGCGAGGGCGACGGTCCGGGCAGCGGGATCTGGTACGATCTCGGTCCGCATCTCGTGGACCAGGCGCTTCAGCTCTTCGGCCTCCCCGAGCGGGTGACCGCGCAGCTGGGCCGGCTCCGCGCCGGGGCGCGCTCCGACGACTGGGCTCACGCGGTGCTGGCGTATCCGGGACTGCGGGTGGTGCTGCACGCGAGCCTGCTCGTCGCCGGCGGATCGCCCCGCTTCGTGGTCCACGGCGAGGCCGGCAGCCTGATCAAGCACGGCCCCGACCCTCAGGAGCGGCAATTGCTGGCCGGGCTGGCGCCGGGCGCGCCGGGATGGGGGGAGGACCCGGACGGGCTGGAGATCCACGACGGGACCGGGACGGTGACGCGCGCGCCGGCCGTGGCGGGGGACCAGCGGCGGTTCTACCAGGGGATAGCCGAGACGCTCCTGCAGGGGGCGGTCGACGATCGGGCGGCGCTGGAGGGGGTCCGGGTGATGGCGTGCCTCGAGGCCGCCCGCCTGTCGGACCGCACCGGGACGTCGGTCGGCCTCCCGCTCACGCCGGACGAGGCCGATCCCTGACGCGGGCGATCTTCGACGCGGGCTGCCCCGGCGGCGCGACCTTTGCGCGCTGTCGCGTCGGACCACCCGGCACGGGCCGTGCCGGGCCTTGACCCCACCGAGGACGGCCCGTAACCCCGTCCGTGGAGGCGAACGGGGTCTGGTGGCCCTCCTGGTCTTCAAAACCAGCGGTACGCCAACAGCGTACGGTGGGTTCGATTCCCATCCGCTTCCGCCATTTTTCAGATCGCCGTTTTTCAGATCGCATTGACCGATAAATCAGTGTTCGCGGATATCCAGGCGACACGCGCGGCAAAATTGGCAATACTGGCGTAACGGAACTGCGGGGGTGCAGATCCGTTTCAAGGGACTGTTCCTGCGCTGGTGACTCCCGTGAAGAACCGTTCCGCCGCCACCGTCCCGTTCCCGCCGGTCCCGGCGGGCCGTGCGCGCTGAGGCCGGTCATGCTGGACAGACTCGTCACCTTCCTCCCGCCCGGCGCCCGCGAGGCGCTGCGGACCCTCGCGGCGCGCCGGCCGGTGGTATCCCGGCCTGAGCCCGGACCCGCGATCCTCCCGGGCCTCGACACGCGGCCCGCCCCGATGGCGCCGCTGCATCCGCCCGCCGCCATCAACGACAACCCGCTTGAGGCCGTCCACGAGGCCGTCGAGCGGGATCTGCGCGCCAGCGGCCATCTGCGCTGAGGGTTGGCCCGTCAGCGCTTGGCCGGACCGGAGCCGACGGGGATCGTCCCGGCCTCGACCCAGTGGCAGGCCGTGGTGCCCCGCACGCCGATGCAATCGTAGTTCTGGCCGCCCAGGGTCACCTTGTCGACGAGGCCGGTGATCTCCGCCCGCGCCAGCGCCGTGCAGCCGAGATGGTCGGCCTTGGGATCGGCCAGGTGCGCGGCGGCCGCCGCCGCGCCGTCGCGCATCAGCATCCGGTAATTGGCGAGCGACGGGCAGCCGATCACCGGCGGGGCGGCGCGCCGGTCGGGGGCGTTCCTGTCGGATCCGGGCCGGCCGGGGGCGCGGGGCGCCTGCTGCGCCAGGGCTGGCGCCGCGCAGAGGCCGAGCGTCAGGGCGGCGATGACGACGGGGGCGGGAAATCGGCGTGTCATGGGCCGCTCCTAGCACGCCGCCCCCGGGGTTGCGCGTCCGCCGCGGCGCCGCGCCCGGGACCTGCCATCGCGCAGACCTGCGAAGGGCTCAGGGCTCGGCTGCGGGGGCACAGGCTTGACCGGAGGCCCGCCATTTGCGAGCGCCGCAGGCGAACGGGAGGACCGGCCATGACGACGGAAATCGAAAGCAACCAGAGGCTGCACCTGGTCTTCGGCGGTGAATTGCAGGATCTCGACGGGGTCCGGTTCCGGGACATCAAGAACCTCGACATCGTCGGCATCTTCCCGGACTACGCCTCCGCCCAGGCGGCGTGGCGGGCCAAGGCCCAGGCCACCGTCGACAGCGCGCAGACGCGCTACTTCGTGGTGCACCTGCACCGGCTTCTGGAGCCGCCGGCCCCCTGAGCGGCGGTCCGGCACGGCCGTGAAGGCATTGTGACACTTCCGGCCCGCTGCTAAGAGCCTCGTCCGTCATCGGATCGTTCCGGCTCCCCGGGAGACCGGTCTTCGACAAGAGCGGCGGAAGGTCCGGCCGCGAGTGAGCGGCCGCCCATGAAATCCTCGATCAAGATCATCGCCGGGAATGCCAGCCGGCCCCTGGCCGAGGCGATCGCGGCCTATCTCGAACTGCCGCTCGCGAAGTGCATGGTCCGGCGCTTCGCCGATATGGAGATCTTCGTCGAACTCCAGGAGAACGTGCGCGGCGAGGACGTGTTCATCGTCCAGTCGACCTCGTTCCCGGCGAACGACCACTTGATGGAGCTGCTGATCATGATCGACGCCGCGCGCCGGTCCTCGGCCCGGCGCATCACGGCGGTGATCCCGTATTTCGGCTACGCCCGGCAGGACCGGCGCACCTCCGGCCGCACGCCGATCTCGGCCAAGCTGGTGGCGAACCTGATCACCGAGGCCGGCGCCGACCGCGTCCTGACCCTCGACCTCCATGCCGGCCAGATCCAGGGCTTCTTCGACATCCCCACCGACAACCTGTTCGCCGCCCCCGTGATGGTGCGCGACATCAAGGAGCGGCTGCCGAGCGCCGACCGGATGGTGGTCTCCCCCGACGTCGGCGGCGTGGTCCGGGCGCGGGCCATCGCCAAGCGGATCGACTGCCCGCTGGCCATCGTCGACAAGCGCCGCGAGCGCCCGGGCGAGTCCGAGGTGATGAACATCATCGGCGAGGTCGAGGGGCGCTCCTGCATCCTGGTCGACGACATCGTCGATTCGGGCGGCACCCTGGTCAACGCCGCCGAGGCCCTGCTCAACGCCGGCGCCAAGGACGTCTCGGCCTACATCACCCACGGCGTGCTGTCGGGGGGGGCTGTCTCCCGCATCGCCGCCTCGCGGATGAAGGAGCTGGTGATCACCGATTCGATCCAGCCGACGCAGGCCGTCAAGCTCGCCCGCAACATCCGGGTGGCGACCATCGCGCCGCTGCTCGGCGAGGCGATCGGCCGGACCGCGACGGAATCCAGCGTCTCCAGCCTGTTCGACTGACGAGGCGGGCGGGGGACGCCCCTAGTCCCTCGGCATCCAGCCGCCCCGGTCGCCAGTCACCGTCCCCGGCGCGGTGAGCACCAGGACCGTGCGGCCCGGCAGCGGCACGGCGGCCCCGGCTTCGACGGCCGGCGTGTCCAGCGCGCGGGCGCCTGCGGGCTCGCCCGTGTCGAAGACCGGACTCCACGGGCCGCCGACCACCGGGGCGAGGCGGAAGCTCACGGCCTCCGCCCCGGCATTGAACAGCATCAGGAGGCGGTCGCCCGGATCGCCGTCGTTGCCGATCTGCATGCCGAAGACCTGGAGCCCGTCGTCGGACCAGTGGCGCCCCTCCATCTCGGTGCCCTCGGGGGAGAGCCAGTGCACGTCGCGCAGGGGCTCGTCCGGGTCGATCAGCGCGCCGGTGAAGAAGCGCCGCCGCCGCAGGGCCGGCTGGGTCCGGCGCAGGGCCAGGAGGTTGGCGACGAAGTCCGTGAGATGTGGGTCCGGATCGGTGCTCCAGTCCATCCAGCTCGTCGGGTTGTCCTGGCAATAGGCATTGTTGTTGCCGCCCTGGCTGCGGGAGCGCTCGTCGCCCATCAGCAGCATCGGCACGCCCTGGGCCAGCATCACGGTGGCCAGCATGTTCCGCTTCTGGCGGGCGCGCAGCGCCAGGATCGCCGCGTCGTCGGTGTCGCCCTCGACGCCGTAGTTGCGGCTGACGTTGTGGTTATGGCCGTCGCGGTTGTCCTCGCCGTTGGCCTCGTTGTGCTTCTCCTCGTACGATACCGTGTCGGCCAGCGTGTAGCCGTCGTGGCTGGCGATGAAGTTGACGCTGGCCAGCGGCGAGCGCCGGGACGGGGCGAAGACTTCCCGTGAACCGGTCAGCCCCTGTGTGACCTTGGCGAGCGTGGCGGAATCGCCTTTCCAGAAGCCCCGCGCGGCGTCGCGGAACTTGTCGTTCCACTCGCTCCAGCCGCGCGGGTAGCCGCCGAGCTGGTAGCCCCCCTCCCCGACGTCCCAGGGCTCGGCCACCATCTTGACCCGGGCGAGCACCGGAGCCTGCGCCACGGCCTGGAAGAAGGCCGCCTGCGGGGTGAAGGCCAGCGGCGCCCGTCCGAGGCTCGAGGCGAGGTCGAAGCGGAAGCCCGCGATCCCGTAGGCGGTGACCCAGTGGCGCAGGGAATCGAGCACGAGCTGCATCACCCGGGGGTGGCTCGCGTCGAAGGTGTTGCCGCAGCCGGTGCAGTCGACGGTGCGGCGCGGGTCGGCGGGGTCGAGCTTGTAGTAGCTGGCGTTGTCGATGCCGCGGAACGACAGGGTCGGGCCGGTGTGGTCGCCCTCTGCGGTGTGGTTGTAGACCACGTCGAGCCAGGTCTCGATCCCGGCGGCATTCAGCTCCCGGATCGCCGCCTTCAGGCCGCCGAGGCCGCCCTCCCCCAGATAGCGCGGATCCGGAGCGAAGTAGCTGAGGGGCTGATAGCCCCAGAAATTGACGAGCCCCTTCTCCACCAGGAAGCGGTCGTCCGCGAAGGCGTGGATCGGCAGCAGTTCCAGGGCCGTGACCCCGAGCTTGACGAGGTGCGCGATGATCGCCGGATGGGCGAGCGCCGCGTAGGTGCCGCGTTCCGCCTCGGGGATGTCGGGATGGGTGCGGGTCAGCGCCTTGACGTGCGCCTCGTACACCACCGTCTCGGCCAGTGGCCGGCGCACCGGATCGAGGGCGAGGTCGGGCACCTCGGGGGCGGTGACCACGCATTTCGGCATGTAGACGGCGCTGTCGCGCCGGTCGATCCGGTCCTCCCGGCCCCGGCGATGGCCGTAGAGCGCGTCGTGCCATCGGATCCGGCCGCGGATCTCCCGGGCATAGGGGTCGAGCACCAGCTTCGACGCGTTGAACCGGTGGCCGGATGCCGGATCCCAGGGGCCGTGCACCCGGTAGCCGTAGAGCTGGCCCGGCAGCACCCCGCGCAGGTAGCCGTGCCAGACGTCGTCGGTCCGGCAGGGCAGCCGCACCGTGCGGGTCTCGTGCCGCTCCCCCGCCTCGAACAGGCAGACGTCGACCGCGGTGGCGTGCTCGGAGAACAGGGCGAAGTTGACGCCGCGCCCGTCGAAATGGGCGCCGAGGGGCGCCGGCACCCCGTCATCGACGGCGATCATGGGCAGGGTCCGATTGGGTTGAGCGTCGGCCGAGGCGCGCGCCGGCGCAGCAAGTCCGCCTCCGCGGTCGACGGCAAGACACTCGAAGAGATACGGTTTTCACCGTCCGCGCAAAGCCCGCGGGCGATGCGGATCCGCGCGGGGGATCCAATCCCGTCGTCGGCCGGATGCGGCTCGGGTCCCCTCCCTCGTGCGGGCGAGGGGGCATGGCGCGGCCTGCAAGCGCGATGGCGCCTCAAAGCGGTATCGCCATCGTCGGCGTCAGCGAAACTGAGCCCGCTATTCGGCGGCCGCGGCGGCGGCGGGGGGCTCGCGCTCGACCGTGCGGAAATTCTCGAGTTCTGCCAGGAAGTTGCGCGCCCACCAGTCGACGTCCTCGCGGGTCATGCGCTCGAGCATCGGCTTCCAGCGCGCCAGCCGCTCGGCCTTGGGCATGTAGAGCGCGGCGCGGATCGCCTCGGCGACCTCGAACTTGTCGTAGGGGTTGATCAGCAGCGCCTCGGGCAATTGCCGGGCGGCGCCGGCGAATTTCGACAGGACCAGCACCCCCGGATCGTCCTCGCTCTGGGCGACGACGTATTCCTTGGCGACGAGGTTCATGCCGTCGCGCATCGGCGTGACGAGGCCGACCCGGGCCGCCCGGTAGAGGCCGGCCAGCACCGGGCGCGGATAGGCCTTGGTGATGTACTGGATCGGCGTCCAGGCCGGGTCGCCCAGCGAGCCGTTGATCTCGCCGACCTTCTCGTTCACGTCGCGGGAGAGCTGCTCGTATTCCGGCACCTCGCTGCGGGATTTCGGCGTGATCTGGATGTAGGTGACGTTGCCGCGCTGGTCGGGATTGGAGGCGAAGAAGCTCTCCACCGCCTCCATCCGCTCCGGCACGCCCTTGGAATAGTCGAGCCGGTCGACGCCGATCAGCAGCTTGCGGGTGCGCAGGCCCGCCATGGTCTCGCGGACCACCTTGTTGGATCCCGCCTTCTCGGCGGCGTCCTTGAACCCGGCCACGTCGATGCCGATCGGGAAGGCGCGGATCCGGGTGCGGCGCCCGTCGACCATCAGCGAGCCGCCGCCGAGGGGAATCGCCCGCTGGGTGTCGACGAGGTTGCGCTGCAGGTTCTGGACGTCCGCCTCGGTCTGCAGGCCGATCAGGTCGTAATCGACGATGGCGCGCAGCAATTCGCCGCTCGCCGGCAGGGAGTTGAACACGTCGGCGGCGGGCCAGGGGATGTGGTGGAAGTAGCCGATCGGGTTGTCGAGCCCGAGGCCGCGCAGTTCGGCGGCGAGCGGCAGCAGGTGATAATCGTGGACCCAGATGATGTCGTCGGGCTCCACCAGCTTGGCGAGCGCCCGCGCGAAGGTCCGGTTGACGCGGCTGTAGCCGGCGTAATCCGAGCGCGAGAAGGCGCCGAGCCCCAACCGGTAATGCATGATCGGCCACAGGGCGCGATTCGCGAAACCGGCGTAGTATTCCAGGTGGTCCTGCGGCGAGAGGTCGACGACCGCGTACTGGACCCGGCCCCGGTCGATCAGCGTCGGCTCCTCGGAGGGCTCCTCGGAGATGGTGCCGCTCCAGCCGAACCACAGCCCCTCATAGGCCGTGAAGGCTTCCTTGACCGCGACGGCGAGGCCGCCCGCCGCCACCGCCTTGCCGCCCTCTTCCGGGACGGCGACGCGGTTCGATACGATCACAAGGCGTGCCACGCGGGTCGGCTCCGGATCAGGGGCGCGGGTCTGGTCGAGGATCTCGCCGCGCCTGCATCGGGACTTCAACTGTATGTCAGAACGCGCGCAGGCCCTGCGCGATCCTTAGGTCGGGTCGTAAGGCAACCCAAGCGTGAAGCCGGGCGCGGGTCAAGTCGAGGCCATGCCGATCCGGGACAGGGTGGCCGCTCCGTCCCG
>NZ_JBFULS010000060.1:0-34058 GCF_054049775.1 Methylobacterium sp. P5_C11
CCGAGATCTGCGGGATGACGCCCGACGCCATCACGTTCCGGCGGAAGACTTCGCCGTAACCGCCGAGGGCGGCGACGCCCTCCTGGATGCGCGCGCCGCCGGCATCGAAGATGCCGATGATCGGCGCGCGCATCTTCAGCGCCATGTCCTGGACCTTCACGATCTTCTGCGCATGCGCCTCCGACAGGGAGCCGCCGAACACCGTGAAGTCCTTGGAGAACAGGAAGACCGTGCGGCCGTTGATCGTACCCCAGCCGGTGACGACGCCGTCGCCCGGGATCTTCTGCTTCTCCATGCCGAAATCGGTGGAGCGGTGCTGCACGAACATGTCGAACTCTTCGAACGACCCATGGTCGAGCAGGAGTTCGATGCGCTCGCGCGCCGTGAGCTTCCCGCGCTTGTGCTGAGCCTCGACGCGTTTCTCGCCGCCGCCGAGGCGAGCCTGGTCGCGGCGCCTCTCGACGGCTTCCACCATCAATCGCATCCTATTCCCCCTCCCGGATCGGTTTCTCAAAATATTGTCGAGAACGTAAACTCGTCATGTCTATAGAGATTCTCAAAAACATATCTCGCGAAGCACTCCATCGATGTATTGCAGTACCCGGGATCGCATGTGCAGATCCTGCCCTTCGACATGGATTTCGGGGCGACGCTCATTCCGCCCCAGATGCCGCAGGAACCTTTCGACGAGGATGCAGGCGTCCCTCGGATTGGTCGCGTCGAACCAGCACGCTGCTTCGTCGACCAAGATGCGCACGTTCAGGACGCCGCGACGCAAGCCATTGGGATCCCGTTCCGCTTGATCCATGGGCCTCCTCTCCCTCAGGTCGCATTTCAGGGCAGGCTGATCCGGGAGCGACGGCGCTGACGGATGGCCTTTCAAGGCTCGTCAAGGCGGGACGATCCGGCCGGGCGCCCTTGCCCGGCCGACGCCTTCAACCCGGCTGCCACGCGCCGGCACCGCCGTAACGGTGGGCCGTGCCGTCCGCCTCGATCTGGAGCAGATGGAGCCAGCCGTTCTCCACGAGCTGGCGCACGCCCTCGTGGGTCCGCAGGACGCGCTCAATCTCGACCTTGGGCGCTTCGATGTAGGCGCTCAGCCGGACGGGCTCGTGCACGAGCTTGGTTCCGTCATGGACGGATTGCCAGGGAAGGCCCATGCGAAGATCGCTACCGTTGCCTTCGAGGACGCCGAAGGTCCCGACGACGTTGTGCAGGACCTTGTTGCCGGAGCCGAAGGCGCGATTGTCGACGGTCGAACCGTAGTATTGCAGGTTGATCCAGCTGGCGACGACGAGCGGCGCGGTCATGATCAACTCCAGCACGCCGAAGGACGTGTCCTGTTGCCAATCGTAGCTGTGCAGGAAGGCGCGGCCCTGGAGATCGAGGTCGCGGGTGCGGTGGCGCGGCGCGGCAATGAAGGCGGCGTTGCCGGCGAGTCCCCATTCCGGCCGGACCTGGGACCAATCTCGGCTGCGCTGGTTGAAGGCGGCGGCGAGCCTGTTCCGGTCGGCGGGTGCGATGCCGAGCAGGGTCGCGCGCTCCGCCCGGGCCAGGGCGGCGGCGGCGGCGAGCCAGCCCCTCAGGTCTTCGATCTCGGCGGCGTGGGAGGAGGGGGCACGGTCGAGTTCGAACAGGCTCACATCGTCGGTCGTGGTGTCGTGAAGGCCGGCGACGAACCACGTGTCCTCGGGGATGACGATGCCCCTGTCCGCAAGGCCCGCCCGCACCGCGCGGTCGTTCAGGATGGAGGCCGCGACGCGCGCGTTCGCTTCACCGGTGTGGCCGCCGCACGCCCCGCAATCGAGGCCGCTGCCATGCGGGTTGTTCACAGTGCTGCTGCCGTGGCCGACCAGCAGGACGAGGCGCGCGAAGCCTTCCTGCAGCGACATGGCGCGCAGCACGGCCTCGGCCATGGCGACCCCCTCGCCGGACGTGAAGCCGGTCCGCCGTCCGGCGAGTTCGGATGGAGACAGGTCCGGGCCGACCCGCCGCCGGATGTCGTCGCTCAACCCGACCTCGGCCGGATGGGCGACCGTCCGGGTGAGTCCGAGCGTGTCGCTCACGAGCTTGGCACCGCTCAACAGGCCGGCCGTCTCGACATAGGAGAACGACGAGACGGCCGCCGTCTTGAACGCCTTCCACGCCTTGTGGACGCGGCGCAGCACAACCCGCCGGTCGAGCACCCTGCGACGCTCGGCGTCGGAGGCGTCCTGCACGGTCTCGCAGACAATGAATTTCGGCTTGAGCAGCACGGGGCACTGCGCGCCTCCGCGATGCTGGCCGATCGGCACGTACTCGATGGGAAAGCCGAAGAAGCCGGCGAAACCCAGCGTCTCGACCCGGGGCGAGGCCGTCTCGAAGGCGCGACGGAACACCTCCGAGCGGACATCGATGCAGAAGGCGGCCTGGACCGCCGGACGTTGTTCCGGCTTGCCCGGCCCAGCCTGCGCCGTGGCCGTCAGGCGGTCCCGAATCTGCCGCTGGAAGCCGCCCTCGTAGGCATCCTGAAGGATGCTGTCGATGGTCCGATCGGCCGGTGAAGCCGTTGTCTCGAGGGTGGACATCCGCCCGACCGCTTTCCGCCATGCGGGCCTGAAACCCGGTTCGGTGATCGACCCGAACAGGGCTCCCTCCCAGGCCAGGCGGATCGCCAGCAACTGGACGAGCGAGTCGTCCGTCTCGCCCGAGAGTTCGCGCTGCCAGCCCTGGTAGCGGGCATAGGCCGCCCAGCCCCCGATCGTTCCCAGGGCGCAATGCAAGTAGATCTCACGAGCGGCCTCCGGAACCCCGAGTCGCTCCAGAACGGTCGCCACCGTCGCGTGAGGGTCCTCCGGCAGATCCGCGACGCGTCGCCGGAAGCCCGCGAGGCCCATCACATCCGGAGTCCGGTCATGCGCCGCCGCGAGGCGCCACGCCGAGTAGGGCCTGCGGTCCCGCCAGGGCATGCGCCATGCACTCTGTCCCTCGTCCCAGTACGCCGCGCACCATTTGCCGATCTCGTCGGCGACGAAGCCGGACGGGACGCACCCGCATGCGGCGGCGACCTCCGCCACGGTGGTTGCCGCCCGGGATTCGGCGGGGTCGAGGGCGAGGGCGTGTTCGAGGTCCGTGATGGCGAGCCTCGAAACGCGGCCGCCGGTCCTCCGCGAGAGCGCTTCCGCGAGATCCGCCCTCGCGATGCGGCCCTGCCGCAGGGCCTCCCGATAGAAGCTGCGCGGCATCAGCATCTGCGCGCCCGTGGTCCGCTTGAGCCGGGCGGCGGCGTCGGTGAAGGTTTCGTCGGTGAGGCCTAGGAACGGGTTCACCGCCACGAAGTGCCTGAGCGGCCAGACGGGCGCGACGCGCTTGCACACCGCCGCGACCAGGGCCTCCACCGACCTGCGGCGGGGCGTTTCGACCACGGACGGGACCGGGTCGTCCGGGAACTCGATCCTCTCGACCGAGGCACTGAGGTCCTGACGAAGGAAGGTCTGCTCGGTCATGTTTCGGCTCCCTGGTTGAGCGTGTGCCGCGAAATCCGCCGGACCCGCCGAAGGAGCCGGTTGGCGAAGGCGTTGATGTAAAAGCCGTTGAGGACGTGGACGTAGAGAGCGGCCCAGAGGGCTGTGTAGGGCGGTGACAAAACCATCCACTGGAGCGTCGGCGTCGTGCTGATGCGGGCGGTGTAAAAGCCGGGCAGTGGAGAAGCTTCTCTTTCGAGAGGAGCCGGGGATGTTCGCCGTGGAAGTCTACGCGGCCGTTCGGCAGTTCGTGTTTACCGAGGGCAACTCTCGGCGTGAGGCGGCTCGCGTATTTGGGCTGAGCCGAGAGACAATCGCCAAGATGTGCCGGTTCTCTCTGCCGCCGGGCTATACGCGCTCGAAGCCGGTCGAGAAGCCGAAGCTTGGGCCTCTTCTGCCGGTGATCACGGCAATCCTGGAGGCGGACCGAACGGCACCAGTCAAGCAGCGGCACACGGCCAAACGGATCTTCGAGCGTCTGTGCGACGAGCACGGCTATGCCGGCGGCTACACGGTGGTGAAGGACCACGTGCGGATCTGCCGGTCGCAGGGGCGAGAGACCTTCGTGCCGCTCGCCCATCCGCCAGGCCATGCGCAGGTCGACTTCGGCGAGGCGGTGGCCACGATCGGCGGCGTGCGTCGCAAGATCCATTTCTTCTGCATGGACCTGCCGCACTCCGACGCCTGCTTCGTGAAGGCGTATCCGCGGGAGACCACCGAGGCGTTCCTCGACGGGCACGTCGCCGCCTTCGCCTTCTTCACGGGCGTGCCGTTGTCGATCCTGTACGACAACACGAAGATCGCGGTCGCCAAGATCTGCGGTGACGGGCAGCGCGAGCGCACGCGCGCCTTCACCGAGTTGGTGAGCCACTACCTGTTCCGCGACCGCTTCGGCCGTCCGGGCAGGGGCAACGACAAGGGCAAGGTCGAAGGGCTGGTCAAGTTCGCTCGCTCCAACTTCATGACCCCGGCTCCGGAGGCAGCTTCGTTCGAGGCGCTGAACGCTGATCTGGAGCGACGCTGCCGAGTCCGGCAGGATGAGTGTGCCGGTCGGTATGCCGAGCTCATCGGTACGCGGCTCGTGGCCGACCGTGCGGTCCTGCGCGCCCTGCCGGCGGTGCCGCTGGAGCCGTGCGAGAAGCGGGCTGGTCGTGTCTCCTCGACCGCGCTGGTGCGCTACCACGGCAACGACTACTCGGTGCCCACCGCCTACGGCTTCCGGGACGTCCTGGTGAAGGGCTTCGTCGACGAGGTCGTGATCCTGTGCGGCGGGATCGAGATCGCCCGGCACGAACGCAGCTACGGCACCGGCGTGTTCGTGTCCGATCCGCTGCACTACCTCGCGCTGATCGAGACCAAGCCGAACGCCCTCGACCAAGCGGCGGCCCTCCAGGGCTGGGATCTGCCCGAGGCATTCCAGCACCTGCGCCACCTGCTGGAGGCGCGCATGGGCAACCGGGGCAAGCGCGAGTTCATCCAGGTGCTGCGCCTGATGGAGGCGATGCCCCAGGCCGTGGTGGCCGCAGCCGTCACGGAGGCGATCCGGCTCGGGGCGATCGGCTTCGATGCGGTCAAGCTGATCGCGCTGGCCCGACTCGAGCAGCTCAAGCTACCCACGGTACTGCGCGAGTACGACAAGGTTGCCCGGGAGTGCGCCCAGGGCGGCCTCGACCACCCGCACTACCTGTTGCGGCTGGTCGAGCTGGAGCTGATCGACCGTGAGCGGCGCATGGTCGAGCGCCGGATCCGGGCGGCGCGCTTCCCGGCGGTCAAGAGCCTCGACACTTTCGACTTCGCCGCGATCCCGAGCCTGAACAAGATGCTCGTGCTGGAGCTGGCCCGCTGTGGCTACATCCTCGGCCGGGAGAACGTGATCGCACTTGGCAACTCGGGCACCGGCAAGACCCACATCGCCTTGGCTCTCGGCTTGGCGGCTTGCCAGAAGGGCTTCCCGGTCACGTTCACCACCGCGGCCTCGCTGGTCAACCAGCTCCTGGAGGCGCGCGACGAGCGTCGCTTGCTCCGGCTTCAGCGTGAGCTGGCCGCGGTGAAGCTCCTGATCGTCGACGAACTCGGCTACGTGCCGCTGTCGTCGACGGGAGCGGAGTTGCTGTTTGAGGTCTTCTCGCAGCGCTACGAGCGTGGCTCGACCGTGGTGACCTCGAACCTCCCGTTTGAGGACTGGACGTCAGTTCTGGGCTCGGAGCGGCTGACCGGCGCGCTGCTCGACCGGCTGACCCACCACGTCAGCATCCTGAGTCTGAACGGCGACAGCTACCGCCTCAAAACTTCCCGCCGCCGGCGCGACCGGGTCGATGGGGCGGAGCAAAACCAGGCTAGCGCCGATCCTCACGATCCCGAGACGGGCGAGATCCCGCCGGCCTGACCCTTACGATCGGCGACGAACGAAGAAGGGGCCCGACCAGGCCCCTTCTTCGTTCAGGCTGCACGTTGCCAGTGGCCTGGTTTTGCTCCGCCACGGCGGCCTGGAATTGGTCCGCCCTTTACAGCCGGGGCAGCGCACGGTGACAAGTGTCCTGCGCATCATCGGCCGCGCGCAGGAGCGGCGGTTTGTGAACGTCCACCGCATCCTCAACCGCGCGGCATGGTGCCCGCGCAGCGGCAGCCGCGTCCTGCTCGGACTCCTCGTCGACACGTTCGCGCAACGCGGCCCCGTGGTCCTGGGACTGGACGACACGATCGAGCGCCGTCGCGGCAAGCGGATCGCGGCGAAAGGCATCTACCGTGATCCGGTTCGTTCCTCCGACAGCCACTTCGTCAAGGCGAGCGGGCTGCGCTGGATGAGCCTGATGTTGCTCGCCCCGATCCCCTGGGCGGGGCGCGTCTGGGCGTTGCCGTTCCTGACCGCGCTGGTGCCGTCCGAGCGCGCCTGTCGCGAACGGGGCCGTCGGCACAAGCCGTTGCTCGACGTCGGACGCCAACTCACCTTTCAGGTCCGCCGCTGGCTGCGCGGACGCGACCTTGTCCTAGTCGGCGACAGCGGTTTGTCCGCACTGCTGTTCCTCGACGCCATGCGCCGCGGTGGCATCACGGCCATCACCCGCCTACGGCTGGATGCTGCGCTCTACAAGCCGGCCCCGCCACGGCCGCCGGGCACGATCGGGCGCCCGCGGACCAAGGGCGCTCGGCTGCCGACGCTCGCCGCGACCCTCGCGACCAAGGACACGCGCTGGCACGCGGTCGTGGTGCCCGGCTGGTAAGGGGCGGGCGAGCGCACCCTTGAGATCGCCTCCGGGACCGCAGTGTGGCGGCACGGCGGTCTGCCGGTCGTGCCGATCCGCTGGGTGCTGGTGCGCGATCCCGAGAGCCGCTTCGCACCGCAGGCTCTGCTCTGCACAGATCTCGACCGCGAGCCGGTGCAAATCGTGTCCTGGTTCGTGCAGCGCTGGAGTGTCGAGGTCACCTTCCAAGAGGCGCGTGCTCACCTCGGGATGGAGACGCAGCGGCAGTGGTCGGACAAGGCCATCGCCCGCACCACGCCCTGCCTGCTCGCCCTGTTCTCGATCGTCACGCTGCTGGCTGCACGGCTCCCAGTCCGCCAACGGCAACGGATCGCGGCCGCCGCGTGGTACCCCAAACCGCGCCCGACTTTCGCCGATGCTCTGGCCGCCGTGCGCTATGCGATCTGGCGCGAGCGGACTTTGGCAACATCACCGCGCCGACGCGCCCGAACAAAACCCCGCTTCCGCTTGCCCGCGCCCTGGGCCTATGCCCTCTGCCACGCCGCATGAATGGCCAAAGTCAAGCTTAGGGCAGAACGGCTCGCCGATAGAGGTGCCACGTCGCGTGACCAAGGATTGGCAGAACCAGCGCGAGCCCGACGAAGAGCGGCAGCATTCCTAGGACCAGCAGACCCGCGACTATGAGGCCCCAAACGGCCATCGTCCGTGGGTTTTCCCGGACGAGGGTGACGGAGGTATCGATCGCCTCTGCGGCACCCGCGCCGCGGTCGATGATCAGCGGGAAGGACACGGCACTGACCGCCAGTGCGATCAGTGAGAAGGCGGCACCCACAAGGTTCCCGACCACGATGAGCGCCCAGCCTCTCGGCGTCGTGAGCACCTCTTGCAGGAAGTCGAGGACTGAAACTTGGCGCGCATCACCGTAGAGGGTCCAATACAGTCCCATCGCGGCAATCAGCCAACAGACGAAGAGCAGCATTAGGACGAAGCCGACAATCATAATCGCCCAAGCCGATTGGCCGGTGAGTGGCGCGTAGGCGTGGACCCAGGGCAGGTCGAGGCCCTGTTCCCGCCGGCGGCTCATCTCATAAAGCCCGATTGCCGCGAACGGACCGAGTAGGGCGAAGCCCGACGCCAGCGGAAAAAGGATTGGGATAAGGTCGTTCTCGAAGGCCACCGCCGCGATGATAATTCCTGCGACGGGGTAGATGGCGATGAGGAACAGAGCGTGCGTCGGCATCGCAGCAAAATCCTCGACTCCCTTCACCAGGACATCCTTGAGGTCTCGGAGACTGAGCGAGCGCACATGTGGGCGTGCGACTGCTTGATCTGGAGACCCACTATGAAGTGCTTCCATCGCACGGCCCTCCAAATGGACGACTCAAATCGCGACGTTACTTGGTCAGGACGGAACTCGCGACCGCCGTCAAGCTTTCGTGCGCGATCGCTAATTTATACTACTATAATTCGCTCCCGTCTCGTGAATTCTTACTCGGCGCCGCAGGCCGCTCTCGGTCGCACACTTGCCTGCTGAAGCTTTGCGATTCTCCCGGAAACTTTTGTTTCGCCCCTGCCGTTCTCCCTTTTGCGCCACGCCATTTTTCAGCCGGTTATTATCCACGACCTCACGTGCCCTCTCTGGATTTCCCATCTCGGCAACTCGCCCGCGAGAGGATCGTCGTCGCCCGGTGTACGGTCGCGCGGCTGATGCGGACGATGGGCTTGGCCGGGGTGGTGCGCGGGCGTAAGATACGCACCACCGTTCCAGATCCGGCGGCCTGCCCGCGCGACCGGGTCAACCGGCAGTTCAAGGCCGCGTACCCGAACAGACTGTGGGTGGCGGATTTTACATACGTCGCGACCTGGAGTGGCTTCGTCTACGCGGCCTTCGTGATCGACGTCTTCGCCCGCCGGATTGTCGGCTGGCGTGTATCGCGCTCGGCCCGGCCTGACTTCGTGCTCGATGCTCTGGAGGAGGCCCCGCACGAGCGCCGCCCCTTCGCCGGCAGCGGCCTCGTCTGCCATTCCGACCGCGGGTCGCAATACGTGAGCACTCGCTACACCGAGCGCCTCGCCRAGGCGGGCATTGAGCCCTCTGTCGGCAGCGTCGGCGATTCCTACGACAATGATCTCGCCGAGACGATCATCGGCCTGTTCAAGGCCGAGGTGATCTATCGGCGCGGACCGTGGCGCTCATACGAGGCGGTCGAGTACGCCACGCTCGAATGGGTCGATGGGTTAAATCACTGCAGGCTGCTTGAACCCATCGGCAATGTGCCTCCCGCCGAGGCGGAAGCGCACTACTATGCTCAGGCCGAGGTGCAAGCCTTGGCCGCCTGACCCAAGCCAATCAGCCTGCGACAAACCCGGGGCGGTTCACTCCGTGATGATCCGCTCCAGCGGAATGTCGTGTGGCTGCGGGTAGATCGTTTCCAGGCGCCCGAGTTCGAAGCCGACACCGATGGTGCGTGGCGTCTCGGGCATCGCGGCAATCGTCCGATCATAGAAGCCACCGCCATAGCCGAGCCGGTAGCCCTGCCGATCAAACCCGACCAGCGGCACCACAAGTAGGTCTGGGACGACCGCATCCCCCGACTCGGGCATCGGGATCTTCCAAGTGCCCTGCACCATCAGGCTGCCGGGAGACCACGCGCGGAAGACGAGCGGCTGCCCGCGTTCGACGATCACCGGCAGAGCAAGGTGCGAGCCGCGCTCTCGCATCGCGGTGAGAACCCCTCTCGGATCGTACTCGCCCCGGAACGGCCAGTAGAACCCGATCAGTCTGCCGGCATACGGCTCAAGAGCCGATTCCAGTGCCCGGCTGATCCGCTCGCTCCAGGCGGACCGATCCTCAGCGGAGATGGCGAAACGCTGCGCGATCAACCTGTCTCGGGTTTCCTTGCGCCAGTCGCGGATCGTCGGCCAATCCGCATTGGCGGCCGGCAACGCCGGGCCGGAACCGGCAGCCTCGGACACCTCGCTCACGGAACTCATGGTCTTGCTACCCGTCGCTCCCGTGTTGCTGCCTGTGAAACTCCATTGGTCGGTGCGGGTGCACCGCGTGGCACTTCGACTACTGCCCGCCGAAAGCGCGCAACGGCCGTCCGGCTTCCGAGCGGTGCATCATCACGGCCAGTCCCGCAGCTTCATCGATCGCGGCAAGCCGAGGCCCCACGGCTGCATGAAGGGACATCTCACTGCGATCCAGAAAGAGGTTGACGCGCTCGCACCACTCGGCGTCCGGACTGTTCGCCGCCTCCGCCTCCCGCAGGGCCTCGGCGATCACCTGACGAACCTCCTCCACGAGCTGGCGCGTCAGGGGCGGTCGCGTTCTGGCCGCATACGCCTCGCTGATAATGCCGGCCCACTCGTCGGCCGTTCGACCAGGGTGCGTGCCCATGTGCCCTCCCTCGTCACCTGAAATGTAATCAGCCTCGAAAAGGGGCTCACCCACTCTCTTCCAGGTCAGGCATTTACATATGCCGATCGGCGTCCGAATCGCACTTTGGATCGCCGCCTCCGGTCACGCCACCACCGGGTTAGACCACACCCGAGTCGAGTACGCTCCCGTTGACGGCCGGTCGGTTGCCCATTTTGAACATGTGGCGCGTCGCGTTCATCGCGATCCGCTCGCCGTCGAGGTAGGTCTGGCCGATGAAGCTCATCCGGTCCGACCGCCAGGGACGGCCCGGAAAAGCCCAGACGGCTGGCCGTGTCGAGCTATTCCCTTGGGCGCCTCAATCGGAATTGAGGCTTGTGTGATGCGCCGTATGACTGTGGCCGTGCCCGCCGCGAACCCGATCGACTCCAATAAAGAGGAGTATAAGGACTAACACGATCCAGTCGGACACGCCTACGAGCTCTCGGACGCTTAACGCGATCGGCATCACGGGCCTCCTATCTTGAGGGATGATTCACGCTCCAGAGGATCGAGACTAAGCCAACGAAGCACGCGATGAGGCCGAGCATGCCGACGAGAGCTGCCAGATCCGGCACGCCTTCGAGCCCTTGAGCAATTACTGTGCTCGGCATCGCGCGTCTCCTATGACCCTTGATGCTGACCCTTGATGCGGCGAGCATCCACCGCGCCGTAATCCTCGTCTCGGTCATATCCGCGGATGACCGTCGCCCCTGCGACGTCACCCACGCGACCTGGCAGAGCGAGGCGGCCAGCTCTCCCATTCTAGTGAGAGCCCACTCCTGCGCGCCCATTGACGGACCGCCGCACCGAACTCACGCCCTCTCGAGCGAAGACAGGTACATTCTAAACCAGATTCGCGCCGGTGTCTTGATAAGCCGTAAAATGAACTGTCTATGACTGTGCCGCATGC
This sequence comes from Methylobacterium sp. P5_C11, assembly GCF_054049775.1. Classification (NCBI taxonomy): domain Bacteria; kingdom Pseudomonadati; phylum Pseudomonadota; class Alphaproteobacteria; order Hyphomicrobiales; family Methylobacteriaceae; genus Methylobacterium; species Methylobacterium sp. P5_C11. The sequence goes on from NZ_JBFULS010000060.1 coordinate 11,038, forward strand.
GCCTGAATACTTAAGCTCACGAGCTTGGCCTAATCGCCTTCGGTCCGGTCCCTCACCGCGAGCTGTAGCGACAGGCCCGAAGCTGCCACTCGGTTGCGATCGCGCGGCTTACAATCTGATAGGGCACGGTACTGCGTGCGCTGCGCATAGGTCTGGCCCGTGTAGGTCGGGTCGCGCAGGACGCCGCCTCACGCCGCTTGCGTTGCGGCTCAGCAAGCTGAGCCGCATCATCCGTTGGTAAGGACGGCCAAACGGAACGCCCGCCCGGATCGGCTCAGCGGCCCCGGCAGCGCGAGGCGAGGAATGTAGCGCGACGCAAGTCCGGCGCATTGAAGCGGGACCGTCTAGTACGCCAAGCTCCCGGTCTCGACGTCGCAGAGCGCCATGAACTCAGCGCACCGCCGCTCAAGTTCCGAGCGCGGTTCGAGATCTGGCTGGGCGCGCTTGGCAAGTTGCCACGCTTCAACGGCGGCCTCGGCGCTCGCCTGCATCGCCACTTGTTGGGCGGCAGTCAGCGATCGAGACGGCTCTAGACCGAGCTGGTGGCCAATCTCGCGCTCAATCGCCGTCCCTGCAGCAAGGACGCGGAAGTTGCTCTCGTGCGCCTCGTTCATGCTCGCACTCCGGCCGACGAAGTGGTCTCGGGCCGTTATGGCCGGCGGCCCATGCATTGAGCCAGCCATAGACGCGGTGTCAAACACCACACGCATCCCGAAGTTTGCCAGCCTAGGTGCTACTCGTCACCCATCTCCTTGTGCTCGGTCACTTCGTCCTCTTCTTCGGCGTCATCGCCGAGGAGGTCGTCCAACTCTTGGATCAGATCTGCGATCTGCTGCCCGTTCGCACGGACGCGGAAGACTTCTCCATCTTCGGCCTCGAAGGTGAGGTGGTACTCGCCCTGGATCTCGTCGGAGAGCACACGGGCTAGCTTCTTGGGCAATCTCATTGCATGGCCCCTCCCAGCGGTAAGAAAACGCGCAATCACCGAGCACGGTGCCGGCGAGCTCTAAGCAGAGGGGCTGGATGGCTCCTAGGTCACCAGGCCCGCTTCTTCCGGAGCGGGCTTCCGAACTGATGGGTCGGAAGTCCGGAAGGGTGCATTTTGAGACGACTACCTGAGCCGCAACGCAAGTCCGCTTCTCCGGCTTGAACGCCGGAAGCGGACGGGCCGCAATGGGCCAGGCTACGTCACGCCGGATCGTCAGCGCGCTCAGAACCGGACGTTCGATTTTGCGCCCATCTCAGTCGCCGAGCGGCGAAGTTCCCGGCTAACCAAATTCAAACGTGCAGACTACGGTTCAGTGGGAACTGGTGACGATCATGCCGCTAAGCAGTTCCCGTCGCGCAGGGCGGGATGGCGAAGCCCTGCCCGGACGTTCAACCCCGCCCTTCCGTCCTCGCTCCAGGCGACTTCGGCTACTGTCTGACCTCGATCGCCCATCTCGAACTCGACCGCCTCGCCTGGTGCGAGTTGAGGCGCTTCGGAGATGCGGGCGCCAAGCGACGAGACCTCCACGACGCGCACCGGGAATCGCCGCCCCCGCACGCTCACGAATCCCGCCTCGTCGACGCCGACGCGCACTGTCCCGCGGCGCTCATCCAAGTCGGTGGTGACCCGCTGCACGAACGTCGTCACCGACCGCGCGAGGTCGGCTGCGACCACCTTGAGGGACTCGGACGCGGAAAGCGCGCTGTTGGCGTGGTGCTGCGTCTCCCGCGTGGCCCGCGAGACCGAAACGGCGCCCGCGTGCGCCTCGGTGCTTCCTTGGGCGACCTGCGCTACCGTCCGAGAGATCTCCTGCGTCGCCGCCCGCTGCTGGTCCACCGAGACCGCGATGGAGGTGGTCAGCGCGTTGACTTCCTGAGTGGCCGAGGCCATCGCCTGCACGGAACCGACCGTCCGCCGCGTCGAGGCCTGGATTGCCTCGACCTGGGACACGATCTCGTCGGCCGCCCTCATGGTCTGGCCCGACAGCGCCTTCACCTCGGAGGCGACAACCGCGAAGCCGCGGCCGGCCGCACCGGCCCGAGCCGCCTCGATGGTGGCGTTCAAGGCCAGGAGGTTGGTCTGGTCTGCCACCGACTTGATCAGGCCCATGACGGCGCCGATGCGGTCGGCCACGACTGCGAGCTGCTCGACCTCGCCGCTCGTCGACCGCGCAATCTCGGTCATATGCGCGATCAGCTCGCGCGCCCGCTCGGTCTGGCCGGCGATGTCGGAGATGGAGGCGCTGAGTTCCTCGGCGCCCGCAGAGACGGACAGCACGTTCTGCGCAGTCGCCGACGCCGTGGTCTCAGAGGCCGCGGCCTGCTCGCTTGACTGTATCGCGACCTCGCTGAGTGCCAAGGCGGTCTCGCGCATGCCACTCGTCTCGCGCTCGACCTTGTGCTCTATCTCGACGAGAGCATCGCGGAACTCGGCGACGACCTCGCCGAGCTTGCGTTGACGGTGGGCCTCCAGGCTGCGGTCCTGGCTGGCCGCGGCCTCGGCGTGGCGCTGCGCCATCTCGCTTTCGGCGGCCTGCCGGGTCGCCGCCTCAGCGGAGGTGAGTGCGTTGGCGAGTTGGCGGGCAGCCAGCACCAGGGCACCGGCCTCGGTGACGAGCACCAGGGCGTGCAGGACAACGCGCAGGTACTCGGCGCCGTTCGGGAATACGGCGGCCGGGTAGAGGACATTGAGGGCTAAGTGGTGGACGGCCACGACACCTGCGGCCACCAGGATGGAGGACCAGCAGCACCAACCCGCGACGATCGCGAGGGCGGCGAAGAAGACCATGTGTGCGTCGATCTGCAGGTGCGTGCCGGAGGAGACCAGCACCAGCAGGCCGACGAGCATCATCAGGGTGGCCGACGAGAGGTGGCGCGTGAAGGCCACCGCGCCGTGCCGGCGGGCGACGGCGAGGGTCGCGCCGGGGAGGATGACCGCGAGGACCGTCACCGGCACCGGCAAGACGTCCCGCAACCAGGCAAGTATCGTCACGATGGTCGCGAGGACGCCGAGGGTGCCGACCATGACCGGCATGAAGGAGAGGCGGAGGCGTTCGAGGCTGCTGTTAGTCACGGCTGCGTCGTTCCGGTGAGGGTCAATGGGAGCCGGAAGCCCGGCAGGCAGGCCCCGATGGGGCCGGCGGCGAGAACGAGGAGGGCGCCGGCCCGGCGCAGATCGGCGGCGGTATCGCGCCCGGCGGCGTCGAGCACCGCGACGTGCCCGCCGGATGAGAGCCACAGGATTGGCGCCCTGGAGGCGGCTACGGCTCTGGGAACCGGAGCGTCGGGAAAGAGAGTCAGCACTGCGACCGGCTCGCCGGGGCGAGGCGCCAGGGCGAGAGCGACCGGGGCGAGGCCGCAGCCGAGGACCAAGGCGGCGGTCAGTGCGGCGGCACGGAGAGGCGGCAGGGCACATGGTGGGATCGGTGTCTTCCGCTCCCTCATGCCCGCCTCCCGCCTAATCCGCTTCCGGTATCCAGCCTTTTAGGCCACTGGGGTTGATGACAGCCTCTCACCAAGGCCTCAGGCGCGTTTTCGACCATCGGCGATGAGCGGGATCGTGCCATGCGTGTGCTGGGTGAACTGCCCGATGGGCGACGGCCGTCCCATGAGATAACCCTGTGCTTCGTGGCACTGCTCGGCGATGAGAAAGCCGAGCTCGGCATCCGTCTCAACGCCTTCGGCCAGGACGGGGAGCCCAAGGCCGCGTCCGAGGCCGAGCACCGAACGCACGATGGCCGCGGTCTGCTCGTTGCTGTCGACCGACCGCACGAACGAGCCGTCGATCTTGATCTTATCGAACGGGAAGGAGCGCAGGTTCGACAGGGACGAGTAGCCGGTGCCGAAGTCATCCATGGCGATGCGCAGGCCGAGCGACTTCAACTGCCGCAGCGTCAGGAGCGCCCGGGCTGGATCGCTGATCAGCGCCGTCTCGGTCACCTCCACCTCCAGCCGGTGCGGCGCAAGCCCGGTCCTGAGCAGCACCTCGTGCACGAGGCCGACGAAGTGCGGGCTGTGGATCTGCACCGCCGAGACGTTGACCGCGATGGATAGGGGCTGGGGCCAGCTCGCCGCCTCGCGGCACGCCTCGCGGAGCACCCACTCTCCGATCTGCAGAATGGCGTCGCTCTCCTCGGCAATGGGGATAAACACGGCGGGCGAGACGTAGCCGCGCTCCGGGTGCTTCCAGCGCAACAACGCCTCGAAGCCGATGACCGCGCCGCTGCCGACCTGGGTCTGCGGCTGGTAGACGAGCTGCATCTCGCCGCGCGCCACGGCGTGGCGCAGTTCGTGTTCGAGGAGGCGGCGCTCGCGCACTTCGACCCCCATCTTGGCCTCAAAGAAGCGGTAGGTGCCGCGTCCCTCGGACTTCGCACGGTAGAGCGCCGTGTCGGCGTAGCTCAGGTGCGCCGCCCGCTCGTCGGCGTCGTCGGGGTAGAGGGCGATGCCGATGCTGGTTGCGATCTGCGGTCCGCCGGTATCACTCTTTCCGGAGCGCAGCGCCTCCAGGATGCGCTCGGCGATCCGCCCGGCAGCGGAGGCGTGCTCGCAGGGCACCAGCACCGCGAACTCGTCGCCGCCGAGCCGGGCCATCATCTGAGAATCGTCGAGTTCAGCCGAGACGATGCGGGCGACGCTCTCCAGCATCGCGTCGCCCGCGGCGTGTCCAAACAAGTCGTTGACCTCCTTGAAGCGGTCGAGGTCGAGGCAGAGCACCGCGAGCTTGCGGTCGCCGCCTTGTGCCGCCCGCATCTCTTGTTCGAGGCGCTTGCCGAAGCTGGCACGGTTGGCGAGCCCGGTGAGCGCGTCGTGATGGGCGAGGAACTGGATCTGGCTCTCGGCCTGGCGGCGGGCCCGCAGGTCGCGCACCGCGACGGCGTAGTGCGGCCGGCCGGCATGGTCGACCGGCTGCATGATGACTTCGACCGGCACCCGCGAGCCGTCGGATTGGCGGAGTTCCGCCTCGACCGGACGCTCGGGCTGGCTGGCCAACGCCAATCGGGCTGCGTCGCCCGGCAGATAGGTGGAGAGGGTCGTTCCCGCCAGCATGCCTTGCGGCAAGCCGACGAGCTTGGCGAAGCTCTTGTTGGCATTGACGACCGTGTCGCCGGTGCAGACGACAAGACCCTCGACGGCGGCGTTGGCGAGACTGTGCAAGCGGTCGGCCTCCACCTTGGAATGCCGGCGGTCGCGGACGTCGAGCGCGAGCGCCGCGCCGGCGAGGAGCAGGATGGCGAAGCTGGCGAGCGCCACGGCGACAGCGAGCCAGGCGTTCGGGACCGCGGTGTCCGAGACGGCAAGCGTCGGGTCGGGCGTGACGGTGACCGCACCCATGGCGGTGAAGTGGTGGCTGCAAATGGCGAGCAGCAGCAGGAGCGCAGCAGGCAACTGGCGGATCAGGCCCCGGGCGCCGACCTGCGCCGCCAGCGCGGCGCCTCCCAGGACGCTGCCGATCACGAGCGAGACGGCGACGGTCGCGAGGTCCCACGCCTTGTGGCCGGCCACGTCGTAGGCGGCCATGCCGGTGTAGTGCATCGCAGCGATGCCGAGCCCGAGGATAATGCCGCCAGCCCAGGCCGCGGCCCGTCCGCCGACCAGGACGGCGAAGGAAAGGCCGGACCCGACCAGGGCGACAGCTATGGCGAGCGACAGGCCGGTGAGCGCGATGTCGTAACCGCTCGGGACGCCGGGCGCGAAGGCGAGCATTGCGATGAAATGTGTTGCCCAAATGCCGGAGCCGCCGGCGATCGCCGCGACGGTGAGCCAGCCCGCCTGCGCCCATCCGACAGCCCGGCTCGCGTGGCTGACGATGCAGACCGTCGTCAGGGCCGAGAGGGCACAGATGCCGGCCGCTAGCGCGACGAGGCGAAAGTCATGCGCCTCGACAAGGCAACCGACGACGGTGAGCATGGAGGGGAGCCTTAGCGGACGATCGTTCCCTCACGATGCAGTTGAATGTTGTATACGGGTTTAATGGCGGGCAACCGAGTTGTGGATCCACAACCTCGCCTCCTAGGTCGTCGACGGGCTGGAGCTTTGCCGACGAACTTCTTACCCGGCGTGGCGCACCACACGTCTGCTTGCTCACGATCCAAGCCGAGAAGCGGACAGGCCGCTTTCGGCCAGACTGCGCCATGCCGAATCGCCGGTGGGCGCAAAACCGGCCATTCGGCTTTGCGCCCATCCCGGTCGCTCCAGGAGCCTCGGTCGCTTCTCCATTGCAGACATTCGTTTAACGGAATCGATCCCGGGCCGGAATGGAGCATTCGCCCACTCACGCAAAAGGGCGCAGATCCGGAAGAGGGATCGACGGCGCTAACGCGTTCAACGAAAGCTCATAAGACACGACGGCGGACGCGAATACTGCTAATCCTGAGCCTGACTGGTGATTGCCCGCGCGTGATCCGGAGCGCTTGGCTTGAGTGCGCGAAGAGCACGGGAGAGCCGCGATTATGTCTGACGCGACCACCGTCGATCCCGATCCGGTTAGAACAGGCCAGGAGCGACCTGTCGTCCACCTGCCGCCCCGCAGACGATGGGGCCGACTACTCATCGTCGTAGGCGTTCTGCTCCTCACCGCCGCCGGGTTCGCGCTGGCTCACTTTTGGTCACCGCATGCCAACCTGCGCGTGACCACCGGCCCACAGGGCGGTGCTGCTCAGCGGTTCATGGCAGCTTTCGTCTCCGTCTCGGCAGTCCAGCATCCCCGCGTTCACCTGGAGCTCGTGCAGGTTCCGGATCTCGCCGCGAGCGCCAAGGCTTTGGAAGACGGAAGGACAGATCTGGCATTCGTGCGCAGCGATGTGGCAGCGCCGGCCAACGCGCAGACCGTCGTGATCCTGCGCCGGGACGTGGTGGCCTTGGTCCTGCCGCCCCACAGCAAGATCAGCTCCGTGGCGGCCTTGGCCGGCAAGACCGTCGGCATCGCGGCCGGCCAATTGCAAGCCAACAATGCTCAGGTGCTCGACACACTCCTGAGCTTTTTCGACATCCCCGCGAAGGATGTAGGCCGGACCTTCCTGCCCCTGGCGGAACTCGGGCAGGCCGTCCAGCAGAGGAAGGTCGCAGCGGTGCTCGCAGTCGGTCCGATGGCGCCAGGCGAGGTGGTCGATGTCGTGGCCGCCATCGCGCGCGCAACGAAGGGCACTCCCGGCATCCTGGCGCTCGATGAGGCGGAGACCATTGGCAAGCGCTTTCCCGGGTTCGAGTCCATCGACGTCCCCGTCGGCGCGTTTCGAGCCCGGCCTGCCACGCCCGGCGACGCAGTCACGACACTCGCCGTCACCTATCGCTTGACCGCTTCGGAGCTGATGACCAACGTCGTGGCAGCTGCCATTGCTCGCTCGATCCTGACCACGAAGGGCAAGCTGATGGCCGCGACGCCGCTGGCCAACCAGATCGAGGCCCCCGATCCCGATGACAAGAGCCCCATTCTCCCGGTTCATCCAGGCGTGGCGGCTTACCTCAGCGGTGGTGACCAAAGTTTCCTGGATCAGTTTCAGCAATACTTCTACGTCCTCGGCTTCGGCATCAGCTTCGCTGGATCCTTATTCGCCCTGGTTTCGGGCTACTGGAACCGACGGAGATCGGACGAGGATTGGCGGCCGATCAAGAGGCTCGTCGAGATCGCCGATGAGGCGCCAGGCGCCGAGCGACTTGCATTGGACGCTCTTGCACACGAGGCCCAGGCAATCGCGTCATCCGTGCTCGGCCGGCAGGGGGCGGCTGTAGGCGCAGAGCGGTTGTCGGCGTTCTCGACGGCGCTTGCACATGCAAGGCACGCCCTCGATGCGCGAAGGTCAGCCCTGGGTCCACCGATGGAACCGAAGTCCGGACCGAAGTCCGTGCCGACCCTGGTCGCAGCCCAGTGAGACAGTGCCCTACCAACCGAGTTCGCGATTACGTGCCGGATGCTCAATGGCTCGTGAGGACATTTACAGCGCGAGAGGCCTAGAATGACTGCCTCGTTCGCCCCCGCCGCCCCTGTTGTGCCTACCTACGCATCCCTGCCGCGACAGGCGTGAGCACCAGAGGGCAGTCCGTCGCGCAGCGAGCCATTGGGGATGTCGAAAAAGTACCTCGGCTTCGTCGCCTGCCTGTTGGTCGTTTAGGCACACTGATCCTCATTAGCACCGCCATCTACGCACGTCTCGGCCAAGACATACAACATTTCCCGAGCCGCCATTTCTACACGCTCGCTCTGATCAATGCGCTTGTGCTTGCCAAGATCCTGTTCGGGTACGAACCTCGCGTTGAGCGAAACGGGGCAGAGCGCGTACTCACTACGGGATGCGGTTCCGGATTGCGACCAAGGTCGAGGCCGGGACAGCCGTGTTAGTCGGGCTGCCCCAGGGCGTCGGGATCGCCGCGTGTCCCCGTGGCAAGAACAGCAGCGGGGGGCTTGTCAGGAGGCCATTGAGCACCGCGACGACCGCGCCTTTCCCGCAATCGAGCACCGGCGCCCCGGAGGCGCCATGATCGAGAAGGAGGCGGTTGGCGCCCTGAACTTCGAGAAGAGCCAAGCCGGTATATCGGCCCGCAGACTCGGCGGCCTGACGCACGATGCCGCGTGCGGCCTGCATCTGTCCCTCTGGGTAGCCGAGAACCAGGACGGGGTCATCGTGTGCAGGAGCCGTCGGTTGGACGTCGAGCACGGTCGCGTTCGGAAAGGGATCGTGCAGTTCCATGATGGCCACATCGTCTGCTAGACCGGTCGATCCCGGCCCGCGCTTCGGCCCTTCCGAAATCCTGCCCTTGACGGTGACCCGTACCTGAACCCGCGCCGTGACCTCCGGCTCGCCCTCGTGGGCCGACTGGCGCAACTCCGCTTCATGCCATCCCTCGTCAGGGAAGCCGATCGCGAAATGCGCGGCGGTCACCAAGAGCCTGGGCGAGGTGTAGAACCACGCGGTAGCACGCTCTCCAACGACTTCCCCGCGCCCGTCGCGCTGAGGCTCGCTGAAGTACCGGGTGATGCTGACGACGGCCCGAGCGGCGCGAGACGGGTCGACGCAGGATCCGCCACTCTGCTGGGTTTCGGCGCGAACAACACGTCCGTCGAGGACAACGAAGAGCGGGATTAGCACCAGGCCGATGACACGCAGCCTGCTCAGGACCAGCTCTGGTGAGACCATGCCTTTCCCCGCATGACGCCGCTGGATCTGCGGGACATGGGGCTGACGGTCTCGGGCAGGTCCAGAATAGTCCTCCCAACCCTGAGGGCTCGCCGCATGTTCCTGGCAGCGGAGCATCTCCACGCCGTGCGGGCTTCAAGGAGAAGCATAGGATCCAGCGGCAGTTGACTGACTGCTTCGCTTCGGGGCCGTTGCCTGGCCGGCTCTACAGGGAGCGTCCCGACTACTGCAGTCATAGGGCGGCTCAACGCTCAAAAGCCCAGTCCGACTCCGTCAGCACCGAAAGTGCGGATGAACCCAGACTTCGACCGCTAGGAAGCGCTCCGGTAGAAGCATCACCGAACCTCCGCTTGATAGAGCCGTACCTCGACATCCGAAGAGGCAGCATTGCACCCTCCATATCGTTCGCTGCCGCTGTGCCGTAGGTTGACTAGCTGAATTGTCCAGCTTGGCAGGCTCGCCCGCGGCGATGATCACTGATCGGCGTACCGGCCTATTCCAACTTCTGCGCGAGGGCATCCCGGCGCTCCTCGTCCTCCTCGCCTGGGACGTGATCGTCGTGGTCGTCTTCCAAGTGGCTCATCGCTCCTGGATGGACCAGCCAAGCTTGCCAACTTCGCTGATCGGCTCTGCTCTGGTGCTATTCCTCAGCGTTCGCAACAACACCGCCTATGCGCGCTGGTGGGAGGCGCGGACCCTATGGGGTGCGGTCACCAACAACGCGCGCTCATTCTGCCGCGAGATGGCCACCTTGATTGGCGGCGCACCCGATCTCACCCGGGCCATGGCGGCCTACGCTCATGCCCTGCGAGGCGCCTTGCAGGAGGTCGATGTCACCGCGGAAGTCGAACGCCTTCTCCCCGCTGACATCGCGACCCGCATCCAGGGCCGGCGCAACGCGCCCAACGCGATCTTATACGAGATGGGCCTGAACCTGCGGCAGCTTGCCGAGGAGCGCGCCGTCCATCCCGCCGCTCTTGCTGCGGTCGATCGCATTCTGTCGGATATCGCCAACGCCCAGGGCGGCCTTGAGCGGATCCGCAACACGCCTCTGGCCATCCAGTTCTCGGCCCTACCAGGCGTCCTGGTGCGCGCTTTCTGCCTCCTGCTGCCCCTCACCATGGTTCAGGAACTGGGCTGGATCACGCCGCTGGGCTCGACTGTGGTCGGGTTCCTGTTCTTGGCGCTCGACCGGATTGGTCTCGACCTGGAAGACCCATTCACCAGAAGCGTTCACGCCCTGCCGATGCGTGCCATAACCCGAGCCATCGAGATTGACCTGCTGCAATCCATCGGTGAGCGCGCGCCGGAGCCGATCCGCGCCAGCCATGGCGTCCTGCACTAGGCACAGGACGTAGAGGCCGCCGCTCCTATGAGGTCGGGAGTAACTGGCCGTCCCGGTGTCGCCGGTCGAGCGAAGCCAGCGGGAATGCTGACTATCTCAGGGGAGCGGCTTACGGAGATGTTCTCCGTCGATTCATCATGGCCCAGGCACCGAGTGCGAGCGCAGGGTCGAGAATGGCGAACGTCACCAGTAGATGCGGGAACACTCCGGACGCGGCTAGCGCCAGGAGAACCGCCGGAACGAACGTCAGTCGGTTGACCACCGTCGCGGCAACGATCTGCTGCGCGCCCGAACGCCCACCAAACAGGTAGAGCCAGCCAATGACGGCAACCGCCATCCCCATGGCACGGATGAGCCCCTGCTCATCCCCGACAAAATCCCGGTCCCTGAAAAGCACCTGCGTCGCGCCTGGCCAGACGATGAGTAGCGCTCCGGCCGCGAGATAGATCGCACCGTTCATCGCCGTGTACTTGGATGTGCTCGATACGTTGCTTGGGGTCGCGAGAAGCTCCTGGATGAGTGACATGCCGCGCTTCCTCAACTGATGAAACTTGCCCTCGGTAAAACGAGGCCCGATTTTCCGGAGACGGCGCTCAGGGCCGAGTCGCGAGCATCAAGCGGATTGCCGGGCTCAGGGCTCAGGTCCGCCATGGCGACCAGACCGTCGTTGACGTAGCGGTTCACCGTGCCGAGCGTCAGCCGATCACCGGGCCGGTGGTAGCGCACTGGCCCGATTCCGCCCTGCTCCGTCAGTTCCCGGACGACGAACGCCCGCTCCGCGTTGGTGTCGACGTCGGTCGCATGGGTGACCTGGAAACTGAGGCGCGTCAGGGAGAGCCCCACATCCTTGGTGGCGGCACCGACCCACATGGCGCGCTCCCTGTAGGCCGGCCGGCCTGACGCGAGCCAGAAGGCCGCGGTGTCGAGGGTTGCCTCCGCGCGCTCAACAGAGAGGCCCCAGAAGCGCACGTGGTGGCGCTTGCGCGGGCTGTTGTCGATGGAGCGCTGGAAGCCGACGTCCTGACCCCGGTTGAACAGAAACAACGTGCTGAAGGGGGCACTCGGGTAGGGGCGCTTCAGCGCGAAGGCGCAAGCCATCCTCCACGAACTGCCGAGGCCGAGCGGATCCGCCTGGGTCCAGCCCGCGAGGGCAAAAGCTCGCTGCAACTCGTCAAGGGTGCCGATAAGCACCAAGTTCACGGGATCACCGGGGAGGCCATCGCCTGTCAGCGTGTAGGAGGGGACGCGGCTCCGGTTGAGGATGTGCACTCCAAGCCTGATCGCGCGCGGCAGGATCAGGTAGGCAGCGGCGGCGTACGTGGACGCAACCGCCAGGACGAGCGGCAGGCGGCGGTCGGCGACGTCGTAGAACAGCACCACGATCAGCCAGACCGTCACCAGGCCGAGGACCGCAACCAGCGTACGCTGCCCAAGCAGCTTCAGGCGTCTCACGGAGCATGTCCTCCCTTCGGCCGCCAGGGGTCCTCCGCTGGGCTCACCCGGCGCGCTCCTGGCGTGAAGCTGTCCGAGCGTGAAGAAGAGGCTATCGTCACGCGGTACGCTGCCACACTTGTGAACGCCGAGCAGGATCCGACTGGAGTAGTGGGCGGTCCTGTGCCTGCCGGCGAAGCATCAGACCGAGTACCTTTGAGATTTCAGTGTAGATCGAACGGGAAGATCACCTTCCAGTCCTTCTTCATGTCTATGACGGACCAGTTATCAGCCGCGGCGGCGTCCAAGGCTGTGTCGAGGCGCCCGAATGCGGTGTTCCGATCATACGCGTATTCCTGCTCGGCGTCCGTGTGGTGGACGAGCATGCCCAGGCGTACGCCGCCGCTCAACGTCGTCCACTGCAGCATCTCCAGATCGCCGTCGGAGTTGCCGAACGCCGCGATAGGTCTGCGGCCGATATACTCGTTGATGCCGACGGGCTTGCCGGTCTTGTCGTCGATGAAGTTCATCTCTGCCAAGCGGAACAGCTCGGGACGCCCGTCGCGCATCTCGAATCGCGTCTTGATCGAAGATCCAACGACCTGCTCGGGCGGCACGCCGTAGACGCGTTCGGTCCAGAGGCGCATGAACTCCACGCCGCCGCCCGAGACGATGAACGACTTGAACCCGTGCGCGCGCAGGTAGCCGAGCAGCTCGATCATCGGCTGGTAGACCAGCTCGGTGTAAGGTCGCTTGAAGCGCGGGTGCCGGGCCGTCGCCAGCCACTGCGTGACGATCCCGGCGAACTCCGCATTCGTCATGCCGGCATGGGTGACCATCACCAGTTCCATCATGCCGCGCTCGCCCGATGCGGCCAGGGCTTCCATGTCACCGTCGAGCACGGCTTGGAACGGCTGCTTGTTCTTCCACTCAGGGTGTAGGGGCGCCAACGCTTTCACGCGATCGGGCGCGAGGGCGAGTTGGACGTACATCGGGTGTTCCGTCCAAAGGGTGCCGTCGTTGTCGAAGACCGCGACCCGCTCGGCCGGCGCGACATAGTCGGCTCCGCCCTGGTGTGTGACGCGAGCGACGAAGTCCATGATGGCCCGCTTCGATGCCGATTCATTCCAGGAGGCCAGAGGAGTGGCAGGCGACGTCGGCGCCTGCGCGGACGCCGGCAGGATCGTTCCAGCCACGATCGGAAGTCCCGATAAGCCCGTGAGCGCGGTGCGGCGGGTGAGTTGGGAGGCAACGCATGTCTTCATGTTCCGGGCTCCCGGAGCTGTCCGACGGTCTGTTTAGTTGCTGGAGGGAGGCAGCCGGAGCTTCTCCATCGCCTGCTCGACCGAGAAACTGCCGGGGCGCTGCCGGGGCGGGAACTGCTGGAAGCTTTGCAGATGCTGCGCGACCAGCGCCTGGGCTGGAACGAGCACGAAGGCGTGCTCGATGAACCAGCGCACGTAATCGCCGGATTCGTGCTGAGCTCGCTCGAAAGGATCCGAGCGCAGGTTGAACAGCATCGGCAGGCGCAGCTGCGCCATCGGTTGTGCCCAGACTGCGAGACCTTCCGCCTTCTGCTCCAGGAACACCGCTTTCCACTGGTCATAGCGCAAGCCGGCCAGGTTGCCGTCATCCGTCCAGTAGAAGAACTCGCGGCGCTTGTCGGGACCGGTGCGGGCGAGAAGCTCGCGCTGGTCGTAGCCGTCGAGGTGAACCGTGAAGGTTTTGCTGGCCGCTTCGTAGCCCGTCAGGAGTTTGTCCTTGATCCCGGGCTCACCGGCTGCGGCGACCAGCGTCGTTGCCCAGTCCTCGGCCGAGAAGAGGTCGTTGATCTCAGTGCGCGGCGGCACCAGACCGGGCCAGCGCACCATCGCGGGCACGCGGTAGCCGCCTTCCCAGTTGGTGTTCTTCTCACCACGGAACGGGGTCGCGCCGCCATCCGGCCACGTGAACGTCTCGGCACCGTTGTCGGTGGTGTAGATCACGATGGTGTTGTCGGTGATGCCGAGGTCGTCGAGCTTCTTGAGAAGCTCGCCGACCTGCCCGTCATGCTCCACCATGCCGTCCGGGTAGATGCCGAGCCCGGTCTTCCCCTGCGCCTCGGGCTTGAGCCGGGTCCAGATGTGCATGCGGCTGGTATTGACCCAGGCGAAGAACGGCTTCTGGTCCCGATTGGCCTGGTCGATGAAGTCGACCGAAGCCCGGACGAATTCCTGGTCGATGGCCTCCATCCGCTTCTTGGTCAGCGGCCCGGTGTCCTCGCAGGTCTGCTTTCCCCAGGGGCCGAAGCGCGGGTCCTCACTCTGAATATCCGTGGCGGTGGCGACACATCTCAGGACGCCGCGTGGGCCGAATCGCGTACGGAAGGCGGGGTTCTTCGGATAGTCCGGGTGCTCCGGCTCATCCTCGGCGTTCAGGTGATAGAGGTTACCGAAGAACACGTCGAAGCCGTGCACCGTCGGCAGGAACTCATTGCGGTCGCCGAGATGATTCTTGCCGAACTGCCCGGTGGCGTAGCCCTGCGGCTTGAGCAATTCGGCGATAGTCGGGTCCTTGCTGGATAACCCCTCCTTGGCGCCCGGCAGCCCCACCTTGAGGAGGCCGGTCCGCAGCGGGCTTTGGCCGGTGATGAAGGCCGAGCGCCCGGCAGTGCATGATTGCTGGCCGTAGTAGTCGGTGAAAACTGCGCCCTCGTTGGCGATCCGGTCGATGTTGGGGGTGCGGTACTGCATCATGCCACGGTTGTAGGCGCTGATGTTCCAGTAGCCGATGTCATCGCCCATGATGACGAGGATGTTGGGCTTTCGTGGCTGCGCGGCCGCGGGCGCGACGGTGACCGTCGCGACGAAGGTGGATGCCAGCAGCCCGAGCCATCCGCGGCGTTGCGTGCTCATGGTAAGCTTCCCTGGTCTGATGAACGCACGGAGCAAGGGGCGGTGTTCGCTGGCACAGGTTCTGCGGCGTGGACGGACGTGACCTGCGAGACACCGGAATGCCCGCAGGTCCCACAGCCCTCCAGTTGCTCAGGTGCGGTCGCCGAGCTGTCGGCGACCGCATGAGGTTCAGCCTAGACCTTTATTCGCCAGCATGGCTGGCGGTGTTTGCCTTTTTGATCTGTTGAAGAACCTGGCTCAGGTTGTAGCTGGCTGGATCCTGCATGGGCGGGTATGTCTCGTAAGATTCGAGCTCCCTCAGCCAGAGGGCCTGACCGATGGGCAGGATGTTCCAGTCGTAGAGGTAGGCTGTGCTGGGCGCTGCTAGCGCGCCACCCATTGCCAAGGCCGATTTGTTGTCGACCACTGTAATCTCGAACGGATCGCGCTTGATGTTGGCAACCTGAGCCCAATGGAAGGTCTGAGGACCAAGCAGGCCACCGGTTGCGTCCGGTTTGTCCATGGCGAAGTAGAGCTTCCAGTTCTTAAACCGCACTGCCGATGGGACAGCCCCCGTATAGTAGAAGAACGTGTTCCGGGCTGACTTCGTTGAGCCTTCGAGGAAGTCGCGCTGGTCGACCCCGTCAAGGGTCGTCTTGACGATACCCGGATAGCTGCCGCCCTCGATCCGCTTCTTCAGCCCGTCGCCCTTCTCGCCGCCCGCGATGTTGACCAGCGTCGGCACCCAGTCGAGCGCCGACATCATCTCCGTCTTGACGGTTCCCGGAGCGATGTGGCCCGGCCAGCGAACGACGAGAGGCGCCCGCATGCCGCCCTCCCAAGTGGTCAGCTTGCCGCCCTTGAAGGGGGTCGTGCCACCGTCGGGGAAGGTGATGACTTCCGCGCCGTTATCCGTCGTGAAGACGACGATGGTGTTGTCGAGCTGACCCATATCCTCCAGCTTCTTGAGTACGACGCCGATGTTGTCGTCGAGCTGCTTCATGCCGACTTCGTTGATGCCCCAGTCCTTTCCGCCCTTCTCACCCAGCATCGCCTCGTACTTCGGCGAGAGCATCGTGGTGATGTGCATCCGGGCGGGATTGTACCAGGCGAAGAACGGCTTGTTGGTCTTCTTTGGATCGTTGCGGTCGAGATAATCGACGACGTGCGCGGAGATCTCCTCGTCGACCGTCCGCGAGCGGTCGAGCGTCAGTGGCCCTTCGTCCTTGCAGGTCTGGTTCCCTGACGTCCCGTCGGATGAGGTGCAGGCGATCATCGGGCGCGGCGGCATCAGGCATAGCGTCGTCTTCTGGTCCACTGCGCCGGGCGTCTCGGCCAGGCCGGGGACCGGCGAGTTCTTGCAGGGCGGCACGATGCCCTGGTCGGTCGGGCTCTTGTTGATGTCGGGGAAGCTCACGCCCTGCATGGCATCAAGGTGGTAGAGGTAACCCCAGAACTCCTGGAACCCGTGCGCCGTGGGCAGCGCTTCCGTGTGGTCACCCAGATGGTTCTTGCCGAACTCCCCGGTGTTGTAGCCGAGGTCGCGCAGGAACTTGGCGAGCGCCGGGGTGCCTGGGCGCAGGTAGGACGGGCTTCCTGGAAGCTGGGGCGGGATCATACCGGTGCGCAGGGGATGCATTCCGGTGAAGAAGGAGTTCCGTCCAGCCGTGCAGCTTTGCTCGGCATAGTAGTCGGTGAACATCGCGCCTTCGCGGCCGATGCGGTCGATGTTCGGCGTCTCCCCGACCATCAGGCCGCGATGGTAGATACTCGGCTGCATCCAGCCGATGTCATCCCCCATGATGAACAGGATGTTGGGCTTCGATGACGGCTGCGGCTGTGGGGCTTGTGACCACGCGGGCGTCATAGCCGTTGCGGCCAGCAGGACACCGCCGGCGAGCGCCTCGTAGGTCCGGCGGACCATTGGGCGAGCGGCCCTGTGCGGTTGCCCCGCACGGCTGCGCAGCTCGCGCGAGCGCCCACCTTCAGCGCTCCCCGAGGATGCCGGTGGATGCATGGACCTCGAAATCTCACGTGGATCGCCGTGGCTCATGGTCGGCTCCTCTCCCTGGTGATGGTCCGGAAGCCCACGTGGCTCATCGACGTGTCGACGGGCTGGGGATGGCGGGCGGCGGGGCGGTAGCGCCGGCAGTAGTTCGGCGCGCACAGGTGCGAGCCGCCCTTCACCACCTTGCGGGGGATCAGGTTCTGCGGGTCACGAGGATCGAGGCTGTCCGCCTCACCCCCGCCGCGCGGGTTCTGAGGGATACAGCAGGCCTTCGGGGCGTCGGCCTGATGCCGCTGCGCGAACCAGTCGGCCGTCCACTCCCAGACGTTGCCGATCATGTCGAGAAGACCGTAACCGTTCGGCGGGAAGGTACCGACTGGCGTCGTTCGCCGGAAGGATCCGTCCTTGGTGTTCAGGTAAGGGAACTCCCCCTGCCAGGTGTTGGCCATCGCGCGGCCGCCGGGCGCAAACTCGTCACCCCAGGCGAACTCGGCACCGTCGAGCCCGCCCCGCGCGGCGAACTCCCACTCGGCCTCGGTCGGCAGGGCTTTGCCGGCCCACGCCCCGTAGGCCTCTGCATCCTTGTAGGCGACGTGGACGACAGGATGGTCGTCGAGGCCCTTGATCGAGCTGCCCGGACCGTAGGGGTGGCGCCAGTTCGCCCCTCGCAGGAACGTCCACCATTGGCTGCAGTGACGCAGGTCGACAGGCCCGCGCGGAGGGACGAAGACGAGCGAGCCGGCAAAGAGCAGGTGCGGCAGCGCGCTGGGGTAATCCTTCGCATCCGGCGCTATCTCGGCGACGGTTCGGTAGCCGGTGGCGTGAACGAACCGCTTGAACTGCCGGTTCGTCACCGGGCTCTCGTCGATCCAGAAGCCGTCCACCGTCACACGATGGACCGGTGCCTCCTCGGGGTAATGCCGGTCGGATCCCATGCGAAAGGTACCGCCTGGGATCCAGCGCATGCCTGGGTGATCCTCAGGCTCCGTCGCCAGGGCGGTCCCAACGGCGAGTACACCCCCCATGCGTGGCTCCTTTGAGTTGCTCGTCTGACCTCGGCCTGGCTGCGTCGCGGGCAGAGCCGATCAGTATTCGCAGCCGTCGTAGGATGAGCCGTAGCCGTAGCCGGCGTACCCGGCCGGCGCGTACCCGTAGCCGTAGCCGCCGCCGTAGGCGCCATAGCTGCCGCCGTAGTCGCTGTAGTAGGGATCCGCGTAGTACGACGACCCGACGGCCGCGGCAGCCAATCCGACGCCCAGGCCGGCCGCAGCCCCATAGCCACCATAGCCGCCGCGGTACCCGTACCCACGATAGCCACCGTATCCGCCGCGGTACCCGAAGCCGCCGCCCCGGTAGCCCGCGAAGCCGCCGCGATAGCCGAAGCCGCGGTACCCGCCGACTCCGCCGACGCGGGCGCCGCCCAGTCCGGCACCTCGGAACCCGCCCCCGTAACCACCTCCACGGAAGCCACCCCCGCCGAAGCCGCCGCCATAGGGCCGGGCATCAACGGACGTTGCCAGGGTCACCCCGACCAGCAGGGTCGCGCAGGCGAGTGCCAGGCGTGTCATGTCGATGGGCTCCCTCAGTGGTCGCGTAGTCATGGCTGACTAGCTGACGACGAACGGGTGGAAGCTGGCCGTTACCAGCGTCGATAGCGCCGGACCGCCACGGCGCGCCGGCCGTAGATGCCCCGCCGGACGCCCACCGCACCGCGTGGGCCGACGCAGCCGGCCCGGTAGATGCCGCGGGCACAGACAACAGCGTTCGCCTCGGTCGGCGCGAAGGTCACGAGGCCCGCTAAGAGGCCGAGCACGACCAGAACGTATCTCATGACGGCCCCCCCAGGTTGTCGGCCTGACCGCGGCAGCGACCCCGAGTCGGGTACGACAGAACTCACAATGCTGTCTCGCTGAGAGGCTGCTTGATCGGATGGGACACCGGCTTGTATTCTGGAGCAAAACAGAGGTTTGCAGTAAAGAATTCCGTTGCGTGCTCCGGTCCCGCGGGCCGTCATCGGTTTCTTGCCCGCCACGCGGTGAAGCCCTGGCCGGACCAGCGCCGGAAGGCTCGCGTGAACGCATAGCTCTCTATCGATGGCCGATTGACTGCCGCCACCGGCTGAGCAGGGTCACCGTCGGTCGGAAGATGGTCAGGTCGGCCACCAGAGCCGCCAGCATCGCCAAGGCGCTCACCCAACCGAAGATCCGCAGCGATGGCAGATCCGACAGCACCGTCACGCCCAGCCCACAGGCGAGCACCACGGAAGTCAGGATCAGCGCAGGTCCAACGAGCACCGTCGCCCGCTCGACACCCAGCGCGGGATCCTCATCCGCACCGCTGACCAGCCGAAGGCGGTTTAAGAAGTGAATGGTCGCGCTGAGGCCGAGACCATACGCCACCGTGAGGGCCACGATGCTCGCGAACTGCAGACCGTCGCCGCGCAGCCAGAGGACCGTGCCAGACACGAGGACCGGAAATATCCCAGGGAGAACGCTGGCGAGCCCAACCACGACCGAGCGGAAGGCTAAGCCGATGAAGACCGCCATGAAGGCGATCTCGACCGTAAGGCTCCGGTTGAGCCGCCCGATCATACTGGCCGAGTTGCGGGCGGCCAGGGCCGATAGGCCCGTTACCGCGATCCGGTAGTCGGGGTGACGGCTCCGGACCTGGGCCAGTCCCTTCTCCAGCGCCTCCGTCACCGGGACGAGATGGTCGATGTCCACGTCCGGCACGCGGCCCGTGACGACGGTCGCATCCTGTTCGGCCGGGATGAAGCGTCGGGTGAGATGGGACGGCAACAGCTCGGCATAACGTTTCAGCACGGCCGTGTCGGATCCGTGCCCGGCTTCCGCAAGCCAGCGCCGCAGCGTCTCTAACGACCAGACGTTGCCGATGCCAGGCTGCGCCTCCAGCGCGGTGTGCACCTCGGCGATGATGGCCAGCGTCTCTGGGGCGTAGAGCGAGGCGCCGCTCGGAAACTCGATCAACACGTCGACCGGATTCGCGCCCGTGAGCTTCGCGTCCAGCTGTCCGTTTGCCGCCACGGCCTGGTGCTTGTCAGGAACCTGATCCGCGAGGCGGTAGTGGGGCTCCAACTGGGCGTAAGCCACCGCCATGAGCGCGACGACGGCGAGGCTCAAGAGGCTGTAGAGCCCGGGCCGGCGCGTCATCCGGGCAGCGATCCAGGCGCAGGCCGCACGCAGGGCATCCACGCCCGGGTCGGTCCTATGGTTAGCGTCCACCCCGGCCGGCTCGGGCCGCACAAGCAGTAGGCCGAGGAGCGGCACCAGTGTCAGCACCGTGAAGAGGGCGATCACGGTCGAGAGCAGGCCGGCTTGGCCGAAGGTGCGGATCAGATCAGATTCCGAGGTCATGAGGGCTGCAAACGACAAGCCCGCCGCGGCATGCGTGAGCACGCAGGCGGGCCCAACGACCAGGACGGCGTTGCGGAAGGCGTCGCGCTTGGCCTCGCCTGCGATCAGTCGGTCGCGCGCCGCGAAGGTCAGCTGCATCGAGTCGGAGAAGCTGATCACCATGATCAGCGGTGTCATCATGTTGAGGAACATGTTGAGGCGAAAGCCGAGCCAGCCAAGCGCACCCAGCGCCAGCAGAATGGCGATCAGCGGCGGCCCGGCGGCGACCACCATGTAGGAGAGGCGCCGGAAGAACAGGACCGCGATCAGGCTGCCTGCGGCGAAGCCGAGCCCGTTGTAGAGTAGCCGGTCACGCTCGACCGCCTCGCGGATCTCCAGCTGCATGACCGGCACACCCGACAGGCGCACGCTCAGTCCCGTCTCGCCCAGGTCCCGGGACGCCACCGTCCGGATCTCGCTCACGACGTCGGATAGGCCCGCCGTCCCGGCAACGGCCGGGTCGAGGGCCACGACCACGAGCGCGAGGCGCCCGTCCTCGGACAGCAGCTTGCCGCGCAGGATCGCGTTCGCCCGCACGCGAGCGATCAGTTCATCGTAGGCCGCACCATCCGGCAAAGTCTCCGGAAACAGCGCTGGAGGGATATGGCGGTCCTCCGGCGGCTGCCGGGCGGAGAACAGTGAGATGACGCCGCGCGTCTCCTCGATGAGCTGCACGTCGGTGACGAGGTCCCGCACGCCCTCCAGGGAGGCGCGCTCAAGCAGGCCACCGCCCTCGACAACGAGAAGCACGTCGAACTCGCTCGACGGGAAGCGTCGGACCAGGCTCTCGTACTGCCGGAACTCCGGAGTATCGGCCCTGAACAACTGGCCAAGCGAGTCGTCGATGCTCAGGCGTGCGGTGCCGAAGATCGCGCCGACGCAGAGGACCAGCAGGAGGAAGATCGCCGCTGCTGGAAAGCGCAGGGCGACGAGCCCCAGGCGCTCGATCCCGAGCGCGAGGCGGTCGGCCACCGGGGGAGCGCTCGGCATCGGCCGGTCCACGACCCCGCCGTTCCGGACATTCATCTCTCCCGCTCGGCTGCTGAGTACTGGGTTTCAAGCCGCGCCGGAGCCCTGAGCCTGTTCGAGCCGCCAGGTGCGCATCGCTCTCTCACTCCCGGTTGAGGGTGAGCGAGGCGCCGGCGAGGTCCGTGCCCTCAGAATGGATGGTCACGGTCTGACGGGGGCCATGGGTCGCGAGCGACAAATCGGCTGTGAAGCCGGGAGCACTGACGTGCGCCGAGAGTTGCCGGGGATCGGCTCGACCCGACAGCGTGCCGGAAACACCTCGAGTCGTCTCGGACCAGGTGCCGGTGATCGCGCCTGCACCATAGTTGATGTGGCTGGTCAGTTCGAACCGGTAGCTGTCGCTCGCGCAGCGCAAGGTGTTCTGGACGGCAGTGCCGTCGCCGCCGACCAGATAGGTCGACCGGCAGCGGATGCGCTCGCGACTGCCGCCTGACAGCAGAACCGCGCCGCTGCCGGACCAGCTTCCCGCAAGGCTGGCGAATGGCGTTTGCGCCATCCATCGCTGGGCCTCGGCGGTGACCACCATGAACTGCAGGAGGGCGACGACGGCGACGGTGCCCGAATGGCGAAGCTGGCTCCCGCCCCGCAACCTGCTGAAGCGCGTCGGTTCCCGAACCTGCCGTGCGGGTACGCCRRTGAGCGCGGTCACAACGGCCATGATCGGCTCCCGAGGGCGTTCCGAATGAGCGTCATCGTGCCTTGACGCGGCAAAGATCRGTKTTGGCGCGGCATGGTGTGTCGGCCCTTGTGAATTCCAGAACGAGGGCATCCCTCTAYCCTGGCGGCCCACCTTCAGCAGCCGTCACAGACACCGTCGTCCTTCAGCAGCTTCTCGTCGATGCGGTGGGCGCGCCGGTCCATCTGCCGGATCTGGGCGCCTTGACTGCCCTGGAGAACACCCTCGCTGTCGTTGAGCGGCGGCGTCGTGATCGCCTGCTGTTCCATGGTGTTGATCTGCGCATTGCTGGGGATCGTSACCTCGCTCTGCGCGAGSCGGGCGTGCGGTTCTGCCCACGCAGGGCTCCCGAAGGTTCCGAAGGGCAGCGCCACGGTCATAAATGCCACAAGCACGCGTGGGGTCTTCATCGACAGCTCCCGAGCGAGACTCATCAGCGCCGGCGCGAGCATGGAAGAGCGTTGGCGGCTCGGCTTGATCGAATGGGACAAAAGCTCGACATCCCAGCTCRCGAACCGCGACGAACGTACGGAAACCTCGGGTACGCCGCGGTTTTTATCCCGTTCGGCAAGCCGGATGGTCCAAGGGATCAAGCAGCCCTACGAGGAGGCGCTACGGTCGATCTTACATGACCGCGGTATTCGCCCTCGCGCGGGAGCCCTGTATGCGCGCCGGCAAGTCTGAAGGGCCGCCATTCAGGCGGGCGCGGAAGCCGGCGATAGCAGGCCTTCGTATGCCGGTGCCTGTCCACAACCTCGCGTCGGACGACGCCGCGGATGTSGGCATTGTTCGCATCGGCATCGCCGCGGAGGTCGCTGCCGTCCTACGGAGATTGGGCCTCGATATGGATGGCGACATCCGCACGGCCAGCGGCGCTWTTGCCGAGGAYGGGACGCTCTCGGTCGCTGATCTGGGCARACTGATGAGCCTCTGTGTCGCCCGAACAAACTGTCCRCATTTTGGACTGCTGGTGGGCCAGCGGRACMTCCTMGCCTCGCTCAGACTCGTGGGCGCCCTGATGCCCCAGTCGCCGACCGTYGGCGAGATCCTGGCCAAGTTCGTGCGGCACCTACACAGAGAGGATGCCACCACCGCGCCCATGCTGATCCAGCACGGTGACACTG
>NZ_JBFULS010000061.1:0-31945 GCF_054049775.1 Methylobacterium sp. P5_C11
GGCCAAGCCCGCATCGAAGAAGCCCGGTCCGGTCAGTCCCGCGGCCGAACATCGGGCGTTGGAAGCCGTCGAGCCGGTCCGCTAGCGCCTCGGTCCAAACGACAGCGGCCGCGAAGTCACTGCGTCCGAGCCCTCAGAGCCGCCTGGGAATGCTCCGTCCGGGGCGCCCCACCGGCCGGTCGAGGGCCGGCCTGCCCTCCCCCACGGGCGTGAGCCGGCGCAGCCGGAACGGGTGGGCTTCCCCGATCCTCGGCTGGAGCCGTTGCCGATCGAGTCGGGAGGGGGGCGCGGCCCTCGCGACCGGCGTCGCCGTCCTTCCAAACCGGTGCAGCACGATCGGGAACGGCTCTAGGTCACGGCGAGGTCGAGGCGCACCTTGACGAGGCCGGGATCGTCCGGGTCGCGCCCCTGCGCGAAGCCGAGGCGCCGGCAGACCGCCAGCATCGGCCGGTTCTCGGCCAGCACCGTCCCCTCGACCCGGCCGATCCCTTCGGAGCGCGCCCAGTCGATCATCAGGCGCATCAGGGCGAAGGCGAGGCCGGTCCCGCGGGCGTCGCGGCCCACCGCGATGGCGTATTCGCCGCTCTCATGGTTGGCGTCGGCGTGCAGCCGCACGGCCCCGAGCATCCGCTCGCCCCCCGCCGGATCGATCTCGGTGGCCACGAAGGCGATGGCCCGGGCGTAGTCGAGCTGGGTCAGACGGGCCAGGAAGGCGTGGCTGAACTCGCGCACCGGACCGAAGAACCGCAGCCGCAGGTCCTCCGGGTCGAGACCCTTGAAGAAGGTCAGGAACAGGCCTTCGTCCTCGGGGCGCACCGGGCGTACCCGCACCGTCCGGTTCTTGAGGTTGAGCGTCCGGACCCATTCCGCCGGATAGGGCCGGATCGCAAAGCGCGGGTGGCCGCGTCCGCTCTTGCCCTGCTCGGCGCGCCCGATCCGGACCCGCGCGTCGAGCGCCAGCACGCCGGTCTCGTCGGCCAGGAGCGGGTTGATGTCGAGTTCGCGCACCTGCGGCAGGTCGGCGGCGAGCTGGGACAGCTTCACCAGCGTCAGCGCGATCGCCCCGAGGTCGGAGGCGGGCACGTCGCGGTAGGCCTCGAGGCGCCGCGCGACCCGGGTGCGGGCGATGAGGTCGCGCGCCAGAGTCAGGTCCAATGGCGGCAGTCCCAGCGCCCGGTCGTCGATGACCTCCACGGCGGTGCCGCCGCGGCCGAAGACCACCACGGGGCCGAACACCGCATCCTCGGCGAGCCCCGCGATCAGTTCGCGGCGCTGCCCGCGGCGGATCATCGGCTGCACGGCGAAGCCGGTCACCCGGGCGTCGGGTCGCTCGCGGCGGGCACGGGCCAGGATGCGGCCCGCGGCCGCGCGGACATCGGCCTCGCTGGTCAGGTCGAGATGGACGCCGCCGATGTCGGATTTGTGCACCACGTCCGGCGAGACGACCTTGAGCGCCACCGTGCCGCCCGCCGCGATGATCGGCCACGCGGCGGCGGCCGCCGCGTCCTTGTCGGGGGCCAGCGTGATCGGAACGGTCGGGATCCCGTAGGCCTCCAAGAGGCCGGTCACCGCCAGCGGGTCGAGCCAGGCGGCCCCCTGCCGCAGGGCGCCGGCGATGATCGAGCGGGCGCGCGCCGTGTCGGGGGAGAAGTCGCGCGGCAGCGAGTCGGGCGTCCGCATCAGGTCGTCCTGCGCCTCGCGGTAGCGCACGAGGTGCAGGAAGCCCTCGATCGCCTCAGAGTCGGTGGTGAAATGCGGAATCCCGGCCTGCGCGAAGGCCTCGCGCCCCGCTTCCGCATCCCCCAGCGAGACCGCGAAGACCGGCTTCTTGCGGGTCTGGCCGGCGCGGGCGGCCTTGACCGTCTCGGCGATGGCACCGGCCACCGCAGCCGCCTCCGAACGGATGGTGGGCACGTGGATCGCCAGGACGGCGTCGCTCGACCGGTCGGTCAGCAGCGGCGCGAGCGCGGTCGCGAAGGCCGGCCCGGCCGCGTCGATGCCCAGATCGAGGGGGTTGCCGGCGGCGCGGTCCTCCGTTTCGGCGGGCACCGCCAGGGTGCCGGACCGCTCGATCAGCCGGTCCGCGGCGAGGAGGCCGATGCCGCGACCGTTCGACACGATCGCGAGCCGGTGGCCCGGAAACGGCCGCTGGCGCCCCAGGGTCTCCACAGCCGAGAACATCGCGTCGAGGTCCGGCACGGCCAGCAGGCCGGCCCGCCGGAACGCCGCCGCGTAGACCGCGTCCGGACGGGCCAGGGCGCCGGTATGGGTGGCGGCGGCACGCGTATCCGAACGGTGCCGCCCGGCCCGCAGCACCACGACGGGCTTGGCCCGGGCGGCCGCGCGGGCAGCCGACATGAAGCGACGGGCATCCGCGACCCGGTCGAGGCAGAGCAGGATCGCGCGGGTGCGAAAATCCGCGGCGAAGTGGTCGAGGCAATCGGCCACGCCGATGTCGAGCACGCTGCCGAGCGACAGAACCGCCGAGAACCCCGTCCCGTGCCGCGCCCCCCACGCGACGATGGCAGCCGCGACCGTGCCGGATTGCGAGACGAGGGCGAGGTCGCCGGCCTCGGGCGCTGCGGCGAACAGGCTGGCATTGAGCCGGGCGCCCGGAACCGCGAGGCCGGCGCTGTCGGGGCCGAGCAGGCGCAGGCCATGCGCGCGGGCGATCCGGTGGGCGACCGGTCCGGGATCGTCCGGCCCGGATCCGAGCCGGGCCGTGAGGATCACGGCGGCCCCCGCACCGATCGCGGCGGCCTGCGCGACGACCTCGGGGACGCTGGGGGGCGGCACCGCGATCAGGACGAGGTCGGGAATGGCGGGCAGATCCGCGACCTGCGGCACGCAGGGCAGGCCCTCGACGATCGCGTGGTCGGGCTGGACCGGCATGATCGTGCCGGGAAAGCCCGCGCCGCGCAGGCTGTCCAGCACGCTGCGCCCCAGGGAGCCGGGGCGCGCCACCGCCCCGACCAGGGCGATCGAGCGGGGCGCGAGCAGCTTGTCGAACCGGTAGGTGCTCACGGCCGGCGGCTCACGGTACCGCCGTCACGGGATGAGGTCCCGCAGGCCGTTCGTGCCGGCACGCATCTGGTCCCCCTCGCTCATGTCGGGTCGAACGCGGCGCAGCGCGCGCTCACCGTCCTCTCAGATGGCGCGCTCAGACGCGGATGCCAGATGGCGCGCTCAGACGCGCATGCAACACCCGACCGTCGACCGGCACTCGGAAACCGGCCGACCGACCAGAGGCACGGCCCGCAACGTCCATTTGTCCAATATCCAGCACCGTTTATCCATCCTAAGACGTCAGTTGTGGGCGCGTGTAAATTGGTCTTGCCATTAAATTCGTATCACCATAGTAACTGCTCATTAACTACCCTGTATCGGGTCGAGCAGAGACAGATTCCGGCTGGCCGCCCCTCCGACGGGCGGTGGCTCGCCGGGATCGAGAGGAGGTTTTGGGATGGACGCCACGGGTGAAGGGCAACCGGACTATCTCGCGCTGTCCGTCGACATCGTGTCGGCCTTCGTGAGCAACAATCCGGTGCCCGCGCCGGAATTGCCCAGCCTCATCGCGGCCATTCACGCGACGTTGCACGGTCTCGGCGAACCGGCTGCCCCGCCGACCGAGGACCTGCGGCCGGCTGTGCCGATCCGGCGTTCGGTCCAGCCCGACTTCATCGTCTGCCTGGAGGACGGCAAGAAGTTCAAGTCGCTCAAGCGGCATCTGCGCACGCACTACAACATGACGCCCGAGGAATACCGGGAGAAATGGGGCCTCGCCCCAGACTATCCGATGGTGGCCCCGAACTACGCGGCCGCACGGTCCAGCCTCGCCAAGAGCATGGGCCTCGGCCACCAGCGCCGGAAGGTCTGAGGAGCGCGCGTCCGCGTCCACAGCTTTCGGATCGGGGTTAGGTATCGGGCAAGCCGCGCTTGCGAGGGTCACAGGCCCGTCAGCGCTCCCGAGACCCGATGCCCGGCAAGCCCAGCCCCGTCGCCCGCCTGTTCTGGACGGCCGTGATCGGCCTTCCCTTCGGGCTCTGGTACGGCCCGCCGGCCCTGGCGGCGACCGGACTCGCCCTGATCCTTGTCCTGCTCCGGCATCTTGGGCGCCGCCGCCGCTTCCGAGCCCGGGTTCGGCGCATCGCCCGGGCGCACGGCGAGACGCTGGCGCTGCGGCGGCGCCAGGAGAGCTACTGCGACCCCTACGGCAACTGGATCGAGGACGGCTGGCTGCGCGAGCGGGACTATTTCCTGGACCGGACCATCCTGCCGCAGATCGCCTCGCGCTACGCGGACCTCGCCCTCTCGGAGCGCGCGCGGATGCTGGCGATCGTGGAGGCCGAGGCGGCGGCTGTGGCTCTGCCCGAGGAGGACGAGGCACCAGGGGACGGGCTCGCTTACGAGCGCTACTGTGCCGACCGCCTGACCCGGGCGGGATGGCGGGCGCACCGGACGCCGGCGAGCGGCGACCAGGGCGCCGACATCGTCGCGGTGCGGGACGGCCTACGCTTGGTGGTTCAGTGCAAGCGGCTGAGCAAGCCCGTCGGCAACGCCGCCGTGCAGGAGGCCGCCGCGGCGCTCCGCTACTGGGCCGGGGATCGGGCCGCGGTGGTCTCGAATGCCGGCTTCACGCCGGCGGCGCGCCGGCTCGCCACGGCCACCGGCGTCCTCCTCCTGCACCACGACGCCCTCGACGCGATCGACCTGGCGGAGGCGTGACGCGTCAGGCGAGCGGGCCGGGGATGGCGATCTCCGCCTCATTGAGCAGGCGCGCCTCGTGGCGGCGCACGAACAGCCACAGGGCCAGGCCGCCGAACACCACCAGAGCCAGCAGCGTCAGGCCGACCGGACCGACGATGTGTTCGATCTGGCGGCCGCAATAATACGACCCGATGCCCATGCTGCCGGCCCAGACGATGCCGCCGAGGGCGTTGAAGGCGAAGAACCGCCGGGCGTCCAGGCGGTTCACCCCGGCCAGCAGGGCCGCGTAGGCGCGCAGCATCGCGGTGAAGCGGCCGAAGAACACGATCTTGCCGCCGTGCTGGCGAAACAGGTACTGGCCGAGCTTGAGACGCCCGTGATCCAGGGCGATGAGGTGGCCGTAGCGCAGGAGCAGGGGCATGCCCCAGCGCCGCCCCGCCCAGTAGCCGACATTGTCCCCGAGGATCGCCGCGCCCGCGGCCGCGGCGATGACCAAGCCGATGTTCAGGTTGCCGGTGCTGCCGGCATAGACAGCGGCCGAGATCAGCACCGTCTCGCCCGGGCACGGCACCCCGGCGCTCTCGAGGGTGATGATCACGAAGATCGCGATGTAGCCGTAGTTCGCGATCAGCTCGGCGATAGGTAGGTCGTTCAGGAAGGCCATGCGGTCCTCAGGGCCGGTCTCCGGGCAAAGCCCGGCGACACAAGCCGATGGAACGTGGCCTTAAGAGGGCGATCCGGTGCGCGATGCGCTCAGAGGACCTTGAGCAGGGCCTCGGCTCCCGAGGCTTCCGCCTTCGACGGCGTCTCCTCGACGTTCAGGATCCGGACGATGCCGTCTTCGACCAGCATCGAGTAGCGCTTCGAGCGCATCCCGAGGCCGAAGCCCGTGCCGTCCATCTCCAGGCCGATGGCCTTGGCGAAATCGGCATTGCCGTCGGCGAGGAATTCCAGCCCCTCGGCGCCGCTCGCCTTCGACCACGCGTCGAGCACGAACACGTCGTTGACGCTCGTCACCGCAATGGCGTCGATGCCGCGCCCGAGGATCGCGTCCTTGTGGGTGACGAAGCCCGGCAGGTGATTGCGGTGGCAGCTCGGGGTGAACGCGCCGGGCACGCCGATCAGGACCACGCGCCGGCCCTTGAACACGTCGTCCGTGGTGCGCGCGATCGGGCCTTCGGGGCCGATCACCCGGAAGGTGGCCTGGGGCAGGTGGTCGCCGACCTGGATCATCGCGGGTCCCTCGTTGGCGCGCGCTGGAATGGCACGCGTGAGCAGCGCGCCTGACCTAGCGTGGCAGGGGGTGCCTGTCGAGGATCCGGCACGCTCCGGCGTGAACCACCCTCCCGGTCCGATCGGCGGGATGAAGGCTGCCCCCGAGGGCGACGCGGACCGACCTTGGTCTTGTGAGGCAAGGATCGAGACGCGCACAATCTTGGAAGAGGCTTGCTGCGTCCCTTTTGCCCGCTGGACAACCGGAGGACGGGGCGTAGCATGTAGGGATGGCGCATCCTCCGCACCGCAGGCCCGATCCCTCATCGGCAGCGTCGTCGCTGGCCGGGAAAGCCGCGTCGCCGCGCCAGACGGAGATGTCGGGCCCGGACTTCCTCGACGGGCAGTTCCTGGTGGCCATGCCCGGCATGGCGGACGAACGTTTCGCCCGCTCGGTGATCTATGTCTGCGCCCATTCCGCCGACGGCGCGATGGGCATCATCGTCAACAAGGCGGCGACCGACATCAGCATGCCGGATCTGCTGGTCCAGCTCGACGTGGCGCCCGAGGCCGACGCGATTCGCCTGCGCGAGCGGGTCGGCCACATGCCGGTCCTGATGGGTGGCCCGGTCGAAGGACGGCGCGGCTTCGTGCTCCATAGCGACGATTTCCACATCCAGCAATCGACGCTGATCATCGACGACGGCATCTGCCTGACCGCGACCGTGGAGATCCTCCGCGCCATCGCCAGCGGCGAGGGGCCGGCGAGCGCCGTGCTGGCGCTGGGCTATGCCGGCTGGCAGGCGGGGCAGCTTGAGAGCGAGATCATGGCCAATGGCTGGCTCAATTGCCCGGCCGACCCGGCGCTGATCTTCGACGCCGACCTCGATGCCAAGTACGACCTTGCCCTCAGGGCCAACGGCATCGACCCTGCGATGCTGTCGATGACGGCCGGCCGAGCCTGATCCGGCGACCCGGGCCGGAGGCTCGGACGCGCCGTCCGTCCGAGCGGAGCGCAACGACCCGGCAACGCCACGTGGAACGTGGTCCCGCCGGCCAGGCTTACAGTGACGGCCGGTTTACGGCGCCATCCGGGCCGACCGGCGCGGCCGCCTATTCCGGCATCCCGTCGCCGCCGACCGCATCCGGATTCAGGCCCTCGACAGCCGGCTTGGGCCGCGGCCGGCGGGGCGCCACGGCGGCAGTGGGCGCGGCCGTGTTGGCGCCGAGCCGGGTGGCCAGGGCCAGAGCCCGGTTCTCTGTCACCCGAAGGTGGCAGAACCCGTGGGTCCCCTCGCGGGCGTAGGTGCGGCAGAGCTGCTCCCGGTCCGACGAGAAGGCGGCCTGCTCGCTCACGATCGGCCGCACGTCCTCGCGCCGGGCGCGTTGGGTCATCAGCTTGTAATTGTCCCGGACGGCCTTGTCGGCGACGCCCCGGGCCGTGTCGAACTCGCCGGCCCGCGGGATCAGTGTGGCGGCGGCCGGTCCCCACAAGCCCACCGGCGTCGTGGCGCAGTCGGCGGCCGAGAAGGAGCAGACCGGGCTCGACCCAAGGCTCGAGACGAGCACGCCGCCCTCGGTCACGTCGAAGCGCAGCGGGCACTCGGCCCCGGCGGCCTCGAACCGCGGCACGCCCTCGGGCTTGCCTTCGGCGGTGAGCGTCACCGGATTGCCGCCGGCGAGCGGCACCGCACAGGACTCCGCCGGCTGCGAGATCTTGGTGCCCGGCAGCTTGATCCGCGCCGTGACCGCGGTGCCGGACCGTTCGAGCTTCAGGGCCCCGGACAGGCCGTTGAGCTGCAGGTCCTGGCCGATCACGCTGTCCTCGGAGGGCGTCTTCAGCACCACCGGACGGGCCGGCACGGGGGCCGGCCGGGGGGCCTCGGGCGCGGCGGGCTGTCCAGGCTCGCCCGGCGCCGCCGGAACCGGCGTGGGGGCTTCGGGCAGGCCGCGGGGCGGCGCCGGCGGCCGCTCCGGCTTGATGCCGAACAGGCGCTCGAAGAAGTTCTGGGCCTGCGCGGGGGGCGCGGCGAGCATCCCGGGCGCCGCGAGGGCGGCCACCAGGATCGGGAGCAGGAGGCTGCGGGTCGGGCGCATCGGACTCTACGGAGGGGAACACGAAGTGGCGGGGCCACGTGCAACCCCTTGTCGAAACGTTAACACGCCGTCGATGGCGCCGACGTGGCAGCAGAGCAACAAAATGCAGCCACGCCGCCCGGCCGATGGCGGCCGTGCGGCGAGATCCTGCCGGAATGACAAGGAGATGGCACGCGCCGGCGTGCGAAGCCCCGGCGCGCCGGCTTCGCCTTGCGAGCCTGGAACCGGCTTCTTATATCGCCCTCGACGCGGGATTGCGCGCTGGGTTTCAGCCGTTCACGGCCCTTGATCCGGCCCGGGTCCCATACTCACATCACCTCCGTATACCGCCATGGGCCGAGCTGCTTCGGGGCTCGGCGGTCTGCTTGAACGCGACGAAAAGAGGGATCCCGCCATGGGTAAAGTCATCGGCATCGACCTGGGCACGACCAATTCCTGCGTGGCCGTGATGGAAGGCACGCAGCCCAAGGTCATCGAGAATTCGGAAGGCGCGCGCACCACGCCGTCCATCGTCGCCTTCACGGACGACGGCGAGCGGCTCGTCGGCCAGCCGGCCAAGCGCCAGGCGGTCACGAACCCCGAGCGCACGTTCTTCGCCATCAAGCGGCTCATCGGCCGGACCTACGACGATCCGATGACCCAGAAGGACAAGGGCCTCGTGCCCTACAAGATCGCCCGCGGCGATAACGGCGACGCCTGGGTCGAGGCGGACGGCAAGAAGTACTCCCCCTCGCAGATCTCCGCCTTCACCCTGCAGAAGATGAAGGAGACCGCCGAGTCGCATCTCGGCCAGCCGGTCACGCAGGCGGTCATCACGGTTCCGGCCTACTTCAACGACGCCCAGCGTCAGGCCACCAAGGACGCCGGCAAGATCGCGGGCCTCGAGGTGCTGCGCATCATCAACGAGCCGACCGCGGCGGCGCTCGCCTACGGCCTCGACAAGAAGAAGGCCGGCACGATCGCGGTCTACGACCTCGGCGGTGGCACCTTCGACGTGTCGATCCTGGAGATCGGCGACGGCGTGTTCGAGGTGAAGTCCACGAACGGCGACACCTTCCTGGGCGGCGAGGACTTCGACAACCGCATCGTCGAGTACCTGACGGCCGAGTTCAAGAAGGAGCAGGGCATCGACCTGACCAAGGACAAGCTCGCCCTTCAGCGCCTCAAGGAGGCCGCCGAGAAGGCCAAGATCGAGCTGTCCTCGGCCACCCAGACCGAGATCAACCTGCCCTACATCACCGCCGACAACACCGGCCCGAAGCACCTCGCGCTGAAGCTCAGCCGGGCGAAGTACGAGTCGCTGGTCGACGATCTGGTGCAGCGGACGATCGAGCCCTGCCGCAAGGCGCTCAAGGATGCCGGCGTCTCGGCCTCCGAGATCGACGAGGTGGTGCTGGTCGGCGGCATGATCCGCATGCCCAAGATCCAGGAGGTGGTGAAGGCCTTCTTCGGCAAAGAGCCCCACAAGGGTGTCAACCCGGATGAGGTTGTGGCCATCGGCGCCGCCGTGCAGGCCGGCGTGCTCCAGGGCGACGTCAAGGACGTCCTGCTCCTCGACGTGACCCCGCTGTCGCTGGGCATCGAGACGCTGGGCGGCGTGTTCACCCGGCTCATCGACCGCAACACCACGATCCCGACCAAGAAGTCCCAGACCTTCTCGACGGCCGAGGACAACCAGAACGCCGTCACGATCCGGGTCTTCCAGGGCGAGCGCGAGATGGCGGCCGACAACAAGCTGCTCGGCCAGTTCGACCTCGTCGGCATCCCGCCGGCGCCCCGCGGCATGCCGCAGATCGAGGTGACCTTCGACATCGACGCCAACGGCATCGTCAACGTGACGGCCAAGGACAAGGCGACCAACAAGGAGCACCAGATCCGCATCCAGGCCTCGGGCGGCCTCTCGGACGCCGACATCGACCGGATGGTGAAGGACGCCGAGGCGAATGCCGAGGCCGACAAGAAGCGGCGCGAGCTGGTCGAGGTGAAGAACCAGGGCGAGAGCCTGATTCACGCCACCGAGAAGTCGGTGACCGAGTACGGCGACAAGGTCCCGGCCGCCGACAAGGGCGCGATCGAGACCGCGATGGCCGCGCTCAAGACCGCGCTCGAGGGCGAGGACGTCGAAGCCATCAAGGCTCGCACCACGGACCTGATGCAGGCCTCGATGAAGCTCGGCGAGGCCATGTACGCGGCCAACCAGGCGGCCGGCCCCGATGCCGGTGCCGAGGCGGCGGCCTCCGAGAAGAAGGACGACGTCATCGACGCCGACTTCCAGGAGGTCGACGAGAAGGACCAGAAGAAGCGCGCCTGAGGCGCGGTTCGCGTCAGACCGTGCGGGGCCGGAGCGATCCGGCCCTGCCTTTGCTTGACACGCGCTGTTGCGCGGGTGCCGCAGGATGCGGGATATCGCCCGGGTCGGACCCTCGGGCCGCCGGCTCGTGCTAGAGCGCGCGGCGAGAACGCACGGATTGCGAACTGCACAGAGGCCCGCACGCCCTGCGCACGACCGCGTCGCCGACGGCCCGCTCCGGCGGGCTCCGGTGATGGGGTCCGGGGATCACGGCGCCGTCCGGACGCCTCCTGTGAGGCGGCCGCACCGCGCGCCGCGATGAGGGCGCGGTTGGATTGTCCGGAGACGGGGTGGGATGTCGAAGCGGGACTATTACGAGATCCTGGGGGTCACCAAGGTCGCGACGGAAAGCGAGATGAAGGTCGCCTTCCGCAAACTCGCGATGACCTATCATCCCGACCGCAATCCCGGCGACAAGGACGCCGAGATCAAGTTCAAGGAAATCAACGAGGCCTATCAGTGCCTCTCCGACGGACAGAAGCGCGCCGCCTACGACCGGTTCGGCCATGCCGCCTTCAGCCAGGGTGGGGCTGGCGGACCCGGATTCGGCAACGAGTTCGGCGACTTCATGTCGGACATCTTCGACAACTTCTTCGGTGACGGCCGTGGCGGCGGCGGCGCTGCGCGCGGGCGCGGCGGTGCGCCGGGCCGCGAGCGGGGGGCCGACCTCCGCTACAATCTCGAGATCTCCCTGGAGGAGGCCTTCACCGGCAAGGCCGAGACCATCAAGATCCCCACCTCGGTGTCCTGCGAGGCCTGCGACGGCTCCGGTGCCAAGCCGGGCTCGAAGCCCCGGACCTGCCCGACCTGCGCGGGCTACGGCCGGGTCCGGGCGGCGCAGGGTTTCTTCGCCATCGAGCGGACCTGCCCGAACTGCCATGGGCGCGGCGAGATCGTCGACGATCCCTGCACCGCCTGCCAGGGCGCAGGCCGGGTCAACCGCGAGCGMACCCTCTCGATCAACGTGCCGGCGGGCGTCGATGACGGGTTGCGGATCCGTCTCGCCGGCGAGGGCGAGAGCGGGCTGCGCGGCGGCCCGGCCGGCGACCTCTACGTCTTCCTGTCGATCAAGCAGCACGAATTCTTCCAGCGCGACGGCGCCGACCTGTTCTGCCGGGTGCCGATCTCGATGGTGACGGCCGCGCTCTCGGGCGAGATCACCGTGCCGGTGATCGACGGCTCGCAGACGCAGGTGCGCATCCCCGCCGGGACCCAGACCGCCAAGCAGTTCCGCATCAAGGGCAAGGGCATGCCGGTGCTCCGCTCGCGGGAGGTCGGCGACCTCTACATTCAGGTCTTCGTCGAGACCCCGCAGAATCTGACCAAGCGCCAGCGTGAGCTGCTCCAGGAGTTCGATCAGTCGGCCTCCCCGGAGAATCATCCCGAATCCGCGGGCTTCTTCTCGAAGGTGCGCGACTTCTTCGGGAGCGCGGTCCGGCCGTGAGGGCGGATCCGAAATCCCGGCAGCCCGTTATGCCTGCGGCCGGCGTGTCTTGCGTCCTCTAGGCGCCGCGCCGGCTTGACTGTATGACAGCATCGTCCCTTAGCCTTTCATTCTCATTCGGCATCAAGGAATCCAGGACTTGCCGCCGCTCCGCCGTCCCAACGCGAAGGCTCCTGTCGGCAGGAGCGCGATTCTCGGGCCGCGGCGCGACCCCCTGGAGGACGAGGCCCGTTTCCTCCGCTCCTGGTTTGAGCGCCCCCTCGTCACCGGCGCGGTGACGCCGTCGGGCAAGATGCTCGCCCGGACCATGGCCGCCTACGTCGACCCGCGCCGGGATGGTCCGGTCGTCGAACTCGGCCCAGGCACCGGTCCGGTGACCGAGGCGCTGATCCGGCGTGGCGTCGCACCGGAACGCTTGATCCTCGTCGAGTTCAACCCCGATTTTTGCCGTCTCCTGACCCACCGCTTCCCGGGCGTACGGGTGATCCAGGGGGACGCCTACAACATGCGCGCGAGCCTCAAGGACGCGCTGACGCAGCCCGCCGCCGCGACGATCTCCAGCCTGCCGCTGTTCACCAAGCCGCTGGAGCAGCGTCTCGACCTGCTCAACACGGCCCATGACCTCATGCAGCCGGGCGCGCCGTTCGTGCAGTTCACCTACGCGGTGGTGCCGCCGATCCCGGCGCGGTGCGAGGCGGGCAGCTACACCGCCGACCGCTCCAACCGGGTCTGGCTGAACCTGCCGCCGGCCCGGGTCTGGGTCTATCGCCGACCCTGAGCTGAACACGGCCTGAGCGAACAAGTCACGTTCGCGTCAACTTTAAAAGGCCACACCTGAGACAGGGCCGGACGCACCAGCGCCCGGCGTGGAACAGGAGGACGCCGATGTTCACCAAGACCGCACGCGTGCATCTCGCGGCTGCCCTGGCCTGTGGGAGTCTCGCTCTGGCGGCCCCGGCCATGGCCGCCCCCATGGGCAGGGATGCCGGGCTCCAGCAGGCCTCGGGCGATATCGTGACCGTCCAGTACGGCTACGGCCACCGTCACGGCGGCTGGGGTCACCACGGGTTCGGCCCGCGCCGCCATTATGGATGGGGCCACGGCCACCATTACGGCTGGGGTCGCGGGCACCATGGGGGCTGGCGCCATCACGGCTTCGGTGGTCATCGCCACGGCGGCTGGGGTCACCGGCACGGCCACGGCCGCTGGTGACCACACGTCCCGCGGATCGGCGCGGGACCTAACCGGCTCCGATCCGCTCGAGGACCGCTGGCCGGTCCTCGGGAGGGCTTCCGATCCGGTAGGCCTCCCGCAGCGCAGCCTCTGCACGGTCCGCGGACGCTGCGTCGGCCGCGTGGACGAC
Organism: Methylobacterium sp. P5_C11; assembly: GCF_054049775.1. NCBI lineage: Bacteria > Pseudomonadati > Pseudomonadota > Alphaproteobacteria > Hyphomicrobiales > Methylobacteriaceae > Methylobacterium > Methylobacterium sp. P5_C11. Next base: position 13,174 of record NZ_JBFULS010000061.1, read on the forward strand.
CCCGAGGAGGCCGCTGGACTCGCCGGGCCGCGCAAGGTCCGTAAAACCGACCCTCGGATCGATGCCATCCTCCGGCCGGGTCCTCCCGCCGCCGAGTGCGATCACCGCCAAGCCGACCGCGCGCGTGGCCACGCCCGCAATGGTCCCCTCCCGATGCACCGGCCTCCGAACCGGGGCTTCCGGCAGATATTTTGCCGGCTGGTCCAGCAGGTCGCCCGGTCCCCCGAGCGCCGCGACCATGCGGGCGAAGCGCTCGGCCGCCTGACCCGAGGCGAGGGCCTGCTCCAGCCGTTCGGCGGCGGCGTCGCGGTCCGCCGCCAAGCCGCCGGCCACCAGCATCTCGGCCCCGAGCGTCAGTGTCACCGCGTGGAAGCGCGGCTCGCGGCGCGCGCCGGTCAGGTAGTCGATCGCGTAGGCGACCTCGACGGCGTTGCCGGCGGCGCTGGCGAGGGGCGCGTCCATGTCGGTGATCAGCGCGGCGGTGCGCAGGCCCGCCCCTTCCGCCACCGTGACGATGCTCTCGGCGAGCGCCCGCGCCTCGGGCAGGCTCGCCATGAAGGCGCCTGAGCCCTGCTTGACGTCCATCACCAGCCCGTCGAGCCCCGCGGCCAGCTTCTTCGACAGGATCGAGGCGGTGATCAGGTCGCGGGATTCCACCGTACCGGTCACGTCGCGGATCGCGTAGAGGCGCCGGTCCGCAGGGGCGAGGTCGGCGGTCTGGCCGATGATCGCGCAGCCGACCTGCCCCACGACCCGGCGGAACACGTCGAGCCCAGGCGTCGCGTCGTAGCCCGGGATGCTGCCGAGCTTGTCCAGCGTCCCGCCGGTATGGCCGAGGCCCCGGCCGGAGATCATCGGCACGTAGCCGCCGCAGGCCGCCACCATCGCGGCGAGCGGGAGGCTCACCGTATCGCCGATGCCGCCGGTGGAGTGCTTGTCCAGGACCGGCCCCGGCAGGTCCCAGGCGAGGACGCGGCCCGACTCGGCCATCGCCCGGGTCAGCGCCACCCGCTCCGGCAGCGACAGCCCGCGGAAGAACACCGCCATGGCGAAGGCCGCCGCCTGCCCCTCGCCCACCGTACCGTCGGTGAGGCCGCCCACGAACGCCCGGATCTCCTCCGGGTCGAGGGGTAGGCCGTCGCGCTTGGCGCGGATCGTCTCCTGGGGCAGCCGCACGCTCAGAGGTCCCGCGCCTGCATCAGGGTCTCGAACAGGCTGCTCGCCCCGAGCCGGAAGGTCTTGGGGCTGATCCAGTCCGGCCCCATGATCCGGTCGGCCAAGGCCAGATAGGTGGCGGCATCGCCGACGCTGCGCAGGCCGCCGGAGACTTTGAGGCCGGCGGGGCGGCCGCTCGCGCGGATCTCGGCCAGCATCGCCTCGGCGGCCTCCGGGGTCGCCGAGACCGGGCTCTTGCCCGTGGAGGTCTTGAGGAAGTCGGCCCCGGCCTCCAGGGCGAGCCGGCTCGCCGTTCGGATCGTCTCCGGATCGCCGAGTTCGCCGGTCTCCAGGATCACCTTGAGGGTCGCGGACCCGCAGGTGTCGCGCACGGCCTCGACCATGTCGCGGGCCACGGCCGCATCGCGCCGCAGCAGGGCTCGGTAGGGCAGGACGAGGTCGATCTCGTCCGCGCCGTCGCGCAGGGCCTCGGCGGTGTCGTCCGTGGCGCGGGCGCAATCCTCGCCGCCGGCGGGGAAGTTGATCACCGTAGCGACACGGATGCCGGTGCCGTGAAGCGCCCGGGCGCCCTGCTCGACGAAGCGCGGCCAGACGCAGATCGCCGCGACGGCGCCACGCTTCGCGTCCCGGCAGAGGGCATCGATCCGGGTCTCGGTGCAAGTCTCGCCGAGGTCGGTGAGGTCGAGGAGCGGCAGCGCCCGGCGGGCGATCGCACCGGCTTCGGTGTCAGTCATCGTCGCTCTCTCCCTCGGGCAGGCCGGCCACGAACGCCCCGACCAGGCGGCCGAGATCCGCCGCAGCCCGGGCCGCCACCGCCTTCGTCTCCGCGTGGTGCGGCGCGCCGCCCGCGATCCCGGCGGCCAGGTTCGTCACCACCGAGACCGCCGCCACCGGCAGGCCGAGGAAGCGCGCCAGGATGACCTCCGGTACGGTGGACATGCCCACGAGGTCGGCCCCCAGGAGGCCGGCCATCCGGACCTCCGCGGGCGTCTCGAAGCTCGGGCCGGAGAACCACGCGTAGATTCCCTCGCCCAGGGGCAGGCCGCAGGCTCCGGCCGCCGCCCGGAGCCCTGCCCGCAGATCCGGATCGTAGGCCTCGGTCATCGGCACGAAGCGGGCGTCGCTGGCCTCGCCGATCAGCGGGTTCAGGCCGGACAGGTTGATGTGGTCGGCGAGCAGCACGAGGCTGCCGGGTCCGGTCTCCGGCCGTAGCGAACCGGAGGCGTTGGTGAGCAGCAAGCGCCGGGCGCCGAGGTGCCGGGCGCAGGCGAGCGGCACCCGCATCGCCGCCGGATCGCCGCGCTCGTAGGCATGCGCCCGCCCCTCGAAGACCAGGACCGTCCGCCCCGCGAGGCGCCCGCGGTGCAGGCGGCCGCCATGGCCGCTGACACCCGGCCCGGGGAAGCCCGGGATCGCCGCGTAGTCGAGGGCGGTCGACTCGGTGAGGGCCGCCGCGACGGCGCCCAGGCCGGTCCCGGTCACCACCGCGCAGGCGTAGCCCGCCCCGAAGCCAGCGGCGCGCAGCGTGGCGAGGGCGGCGGCCTCACTCACCCAGCGTCTCCGGCCCGAAGGATTCCGGCAGCAGCTCGGCCAGCGTGAAGGTGCGGGCGACGCCGTCCGGCCCCGCGGCGTGGATCGGCGTATCCGGCCCGGCGAACTCGCGGATGCGCTGGCGGCAGGCGCCGCAGGGCGTCACGAGGCCGGCACCCTCGCCGCAGACCAGGATCGCGGCGATGCGCCGCCCGCCGGAGGCCACCATGGCGGCGATCGCCCCGGCCTCCGCGCAGGTGCCCACGGGATAGGCCGCGTTCTCGACGTTGCAGCCGGCATGGATCGCGCCGCGCTCGTCGCGCAGCGCCGCACCGACCGGGAAACGGGAATAGGGCGCGTGCGCCTGCGCCCGCACTGCCCGGGCCGCCGCGAACAGGGCGGCGAGCCCGTCATCTTCCCGTGCTGAGTCCGCGGCCTGCATGGCCGATCTTTGGCACCCGCCGGGGCACCCTGTCGAGGGTCGGGGGCCGGGTCAGCCCGCCGTCAGCGGACGCTGGTCCCGGCGCCGAGGAGGCTCGCCGCCTGCCGGAGATCCCCGTCGTCCCGTGGGCCGCTCAAGGCGTAGGCCGTGTCGCCGGCGTTCCACGACACGACGTCGCCGTCGTCCGAGCCGGTGAGGGTCGCCGGACCACCGCGGATGCCGCGGGTGGCGAACAGCGACGCCTCGCCGAAGCGCCCGGCCTCCAGGGCGAGTTCGATCCCGGTGCCGTGCCGGGCGGGGAAGACCTGGATGTCGCGGACGCGCCAGCCATCGGGGAGCGCCGGAAGATCGATGCCGGTGGCGGCGCGAAGGCGCCCGCGGTCGTAGACGGGATCGTCGCCCTGGCCGCCGATGCTCTTGCGCAGCTGCGCGACGGCCCGGGCCTGCCGCGCATCCGCGATCAGAACCGGATCGGGCGTGGCCGCCTGGGTGTCGGGAACGCCGAACCGGCCGATCTCGTCATGGGCGAGCCAGCCCGCGCCGACCAGCACCGCGATGGCCGCGGCCCGCTTCAGGCGGGAGGCGACCCGCCGCCAGCGCAGGTTCCGGTCGAAGCGCCGTGCGAGGACGACGTTCCGGTCCGGCCCGGGGCCGGGCACGCGCTCGAAGCAGGCCCGCAGGGCATCGCGATCGTGCATCTCGGCCATCACCCGGGCCGCGGCCTCGGGATGGGCCGCCAGATGCGCCTCGACGTCGAGGCGGCGCATCGGGTCGATCTGCCCGTCGACGAAGGCGATGAGATCGTCGTCTGTGATCGGATCGATCATCGTGAAGTCCTCGAATCCAGCGTGCCCCGGAGGCGGTCCGCCGGTCGCAATCGTCAGTCAGCGCCGGCACCGGGGTGCCGGCCGGTCGTCGGCGCCGTCCTCAGTTCTCCCCGGCGGCGCGCCGGAAGGACCAGGCGGGACGGCTCCGCGGCTCGTCGGACACGACGAGTCTGAGCGTGGACGGCGGCCCGCGCCGCGGATCGGATGGCCTCTCGGACATCCTGGCGGGCTCCGCCTCGCCGGAGGTCCGCTCGGACCGCGTCCCCTCCTCGAAGGCCCGCAGGGCCGCCCGGCCGCGGCCGAGGCGGGACATCAGCGTGCCGATCGGGATGCCGAGCACGGCCGCCGCGTCGGCGTAGGCCATGCCGTCCAGGGTGACGAGGTGAAGCGCGGCGCGCTGCTCCTCGGGCAGCGTGAGGAAGGCCTGCCGGATCTGGGCGAGGCGCACCTGCCCCTCCTGGGCCGGCGGCGCCATGTCCTCGGACATCCGCACCAGCGTATCGGCATGCCGCGCCTCGACCTGCCGTCGGCGCTGCTCGTCGATGAAGGCGTTGTGCAGCACCGTCATCATCCAGGTGCGCAGATTGGTGTTGGGCCGGAGCGTGCCCTGCATCTCCAGAGCCCGCACCAGGGTGTCGTGCACGAGATCGTCCGCCCGCAGCGTGTCGCGGGTGAGAGACCGGGCGTAGCGCCGCAGGGGCACCAGCAGGTCGATGAGGTCCGGGCGCTTGATCTTGTCCGATGCCATGGGGTGTGAACGGCGGCCGCCGGCCGTTTAATCCCGCATGGCGGTCCGGCGTCGCATTCAGGCTTGGTCGAGGGCGGCGGCGATCCCGGAGATCACCCTTGGATCGGTGGGTTCCACCTGCGTGGCGAAGGCGGCCGCGAGACTGCCGTCGCGGGCGATCAGATACTTGTGGAAGTTCCAGCGCGGCGTCTCGGCCGGACGCTCGGCCGCCGCCCAGCGGTAGAACGGGTGGGCGCCCGGCATCTTCACCCGGGTCTTGGCGGTCAGCGGGAAGGTGACGCCGTGATTCTTCCGCGCGGCCTCCGCAATGGCCGGACCGTCCAGGGGCTCCTGGTTGCCGAAATCGGGGGACGGGACGCCGATCACTGTGAGACCCCGGTCGCCGAAGCGGGTCCACAGCGTCTGCAGCCCGGCGAGCTGGCCGGCATACCCACAGGCCGTGGCGGTGTTGACCACGAGGATGGGCCTGCCCGCATAGGCGGAGAGCGGCATCGGCCCGCCCTCCGGCGCCTCGAAGGCGAAATCCGTCGCCCGCGTCGCGTCGGCGGCGCGGGCGCTGCCGGCAAGGCCGGCACCGATGAGGACCAGGAACTCGCGGCGCAAAACGGTCATGGCGGCAGCCTCGTTCCGAATTCAGCTGCGCGAACGCGCCAAGCCGCCCGGTGTTTCTCCCACCGGACCGGTCTTTTCGCCGCAGGGCCACGCCCGATCGGCGGGATCCTCCCCCCTTATCCGGCCCGGACCGAGGCCAGGAAGCGGCGAACCTCCGTGTCGAGCTGCCGGGCCTGGGTCGAGAGGCCGGACGCCGAGCCCAGGACCTGCGCGGCGGCGGCGCCGGTACCCTCGGCGGCACGGGCGACGCCGGCGATGTTGCGCGTCACCGCGCCGGCTCCGACCGCCGCATGCCCGACGTTCCGGACGATCTCCTGGGTGGCCGCGCCCTGCTGCTCCACCGAGGAGGCGATGCCGCTGGCCAGCACGCTGATCTCGTGGATGCGGCCGACGACAACCGTGATCGCCTCGGACGCGTCTCCGGTCCAGGACTGGAGGTCGCCGATCTGCCGCGCGACCTCCTCGGTGGCCTTGGCGGTCTGACCCGCAAGTTCCTTGACCTCGCTCGCCACCACGGCGAAGCCCCGGCCGGCCTCGCCGGCCCGGGCCGCCTCGATGGTGGCATTGAGCGCCAGCAGGTTGGTCTGCGCGGCGATCCCAGAGATGAGGCCGACCACGTCGCCGATCCGGGCGGCGCCCTCGCGCAGGGTCTCCATCAGACCGGCGGATTTCCCCGCTTCGGTCACGGCCGCGCTGGCGAAACCCGCCGAACCCTGCACCTGCCGCCCGATTTCCGTGACGGTGGTGCCGAGTTCCTCGGCCGCCGCCGCCACCGTGTTGATGTTCGAGGCCGCCTGCTCGGCCGCCGACGCCACCGTGGTCGATTGCTGCGCGGTCACCGTGGCGGCCGCGCTCATGCTCTCGGCGATGGATTGCAGCTCGGTCGCGGCCGTCGAGACGGCGCGCACGACGCCGCCGACCGCTGCTTCGAACCCGTCGGCCAGGGCACGCATGGCGTCCTGGCGCTGGATTTCCGAGGCCGCCCGTGCCTGGGCCGCCTCCACTTCAAGGATCTTGGCGCGGGCCAGTCCATCTCGGAAGACGCCCACGGATTCGGCCATCGCGCCGATCTCGTCGCGGCGCCCGGCACCGGGCACTTCGGCGGACAGGTCGTCGGCGGCGAGGCGCCCCATGGCGACCGTGATGGCGCGGATGGGCTTGGCGATCCCGAGTTGCAGGAGCGTGAGTCCGATCAGGGCGACCCCCACCATGCCCCCGAGACCGACGAGGCACGCCAGGCGCATCGCGGTGATCGCCCGCTCCTTGTCCACGGCCCGCTGCCGCATCAGCACCCGTTCGGATTCGGCGATCTCGGCCGCCTTGGCCCGGATGCCGTCCATGATCGCCTTGCCGTCGCCCGAACTTGCCATCCGGCGCGCCGCGTCCCGTGTCGCGGGGTCGCGCATCAGGGCGATCGTGCGTTCGGCGAACTCCGCGTCCCACCGCCCGGCCAGGGCGCGCAGCGCTTCGAGCCGGGCCACCTGAACCGGGTTGTCCACGGTCAGGTGCCGCGCCCTCTCCCAGGCCGCGCGGAACACGTCGCGGCCGGCTTGATCGGGTTCCAGGAAGCCGGGTTCGCCGGAGATCATGTAGCCGCGCAGGCCCGTCTCCCGGTCGATCATCCCGGTGGTCATCCGACCAACCTCCGTGAGCACGGCCTGCGTGTGCTCGGTCCAAGCATCGGCATGCTGTATCCGGCCGATATTCCGTAAGGAAATCACGGCAACGGCGACCATGACGGCCAGCATCAAGGCCATGACAAATGCGATCTTGACGCTGATCCTGAAATCCGACGAACGAAATATCATGCTCTAAGCACCCACCCCAAATTGCGAAGACCTCTCAAGCTTTCGCAATCCTGGATTCGGGTCGTAGGGGAGGCATGTAAACGATATGTTTCAGTCTGCGCAAATTTCTCGCATGCAAGTCATGGCACAATCGAATTACATTAGTAATACGATGCAAATCATCTTCAATCACGGCGCGGTTTATTCAAAATTATTCCATCTCGATATTACACAATACCCCGCAAACGTCGACCATCACTGATACGTCTGCTGCAGATCGATCGTGCAATCCCGGCCGACCCGCTCGTAATTCTCGGCGAGCCAGGCCTGCGCGGCGGCGCGGCCCTTGTCGCGCAGGCGCTTGAACACGGTCCAGCGGGCGTCGAGCTTGGACGCCGCGTTGTAGTCCTCAAGGGCATCGGTGCCGTCGATCCGGTGCACCAAAACCCTCCGGTACTCGCCCTGGCCGAGGGTGCCCTCCTCGATGAGACCGTCCAGGAAGTCGATGGCCCGCAATTCCCGCATCAGGTTGGCGTTGAAGGTGATCTCGTTGAGCCGGTCGCGGATCTCGTTCTCCGTGCGCGGAGTCTCGCGCCGCTCGACCGGGTTGATCTGCACGAGGAGGATGTCGCGGGTCTGGGCGCCGCGGTGCAGGGGATAGAGCGGCGGATTGCCGAGATACCCGCCGTCCCAATATGGCACGCCGTCGATCTCCACGGCGTGGAAGACGGTCGGCAGGCAGGCGGACGCCATCAGGTGGTCGACGGTGAGGCGCTCGCGCTCGAACACCGCGAGCTTGCCGGTCCAGACATTGGTGGCCGAGACGAACAGGCCCGCCGTATCCGCCTCGCGAAGCCGCGCGAAGTCCACCTGCTCGGCGAGGGCCTTGCGCAGCGGATTGATGTTGAGCGGATTCGACACGTAGGGGCTGGGCGCCAGCACCTTCGACCAGAACTCGGCCACCGGATTGCCCTTCCACAGGCTGAACAGGCCGCTGACGAAATGGCGCTGGGTCGGCCCGAGATCGCCGTCGAGGCTGACCTCCCGCCAGAAGCGCTCCAGGCCCTGGCGGGCGCCGTCCGGACCGCCCTTCAGCCAGCCATCCACCAGGACGACGGCGTTCATGGCCCCGGCGCTCGCCCCCGTGACCGCCTCGAACCCGAGGCGCCCGTCCTCGATCAGGGCGTCGAGCACGCCCCAGGTGAAGGCGCCGTGCGCGCCGCCCCCCTGGAGCGCCAGGGCGACCGGCTTCTCGGCCCTGGGGCCGGCGAGCAGGGTTCCCTGCGTCTGCGAAGCCTGCGCGTCGATGCCGTCCGAGACGGGCGACTCGGGCACAGCGGTGGCGGGATTGTGCGGCTCGGTGCCGCCGGATTGCTCGCTCATGTCGGCCTCCTGATCAGGGCGATAGATGGGATGTTGCAGTGCAACAGCAACCGGGAACCAGGGTTGCAGGCCACCCTCTGCCTCGCCTCGACCCGAGCGAATCGGCCACAGCGACGGATGAAAACCCGGTCGCCGCCGCGGCTGTCGCCCGTCGAACGTGCAGCAAACTCGACATCCGCGGCCGGATACGACATGACAGCCGCGATGCTGTCCTGCGCGGCGCCGGCTTGACGCGGCGCCGGGTGATCCGCAGCTAACCCGCGGCAGCCCCGAAGTTCCGGCGAGGCGTGTCCCCGGGACCGGCCCGGCAGCCGTGACGGCTCCGGCACCCCGCGAGGCGCGCACGCGAAGGTCCACGATGGAAGTCATGGAAGCCACCCGTTCCGAAACCACCGCCGAAATCCCCGCCGGCGAGAACCCGCTGGCCGCAGGCGGCCCGGAGATCGCCGGCCCCGCCCCGCGCCACCGCACGGTCGGCGTCACGGTCGGCGAGGGCGAGGGCGCGGTCATGGTCGGCGGCGGCGCGCCGATCGTCGTCCAGTCGATGACCAACACCGACACGGCCGACATCGACGCCACCGTGGCGCAGGTCGCCCAGCTCGCCCGGGTGGGCTCGGAACTCGTCCGCATCACCGTCGATCGCGACGAGGCGGCCGCCGCCGTGCCGAAGATCCGCGAACGTCTCGACCGGATCGGCGTCCACGTACCGCTGGTGGGCGACTTCCACTACATCGGCCACAAGCTGCTCGCCGACCATCCGGCCTGCGCCGAGGCGCTGGCCAAGTACCGGATCAATCCCGGCAACGTCGGCTTCAAGGACAAGAAGGACACCCAGTTCTCGGCGATCATCGAGCAGGCGATCAAGCACAACAAGACCGTGCGGATCGGCGCCAACTGGGGCTCGCTGGACGGCGAGCTGCTCACCCACCTGATGGACGAGAACGCCAAGGCGCCGCGGCCGATCGATGCCCGGGCGGTGATGCGCGAGGCGATGGTCCGCTCCGCGATCAGCTCCGCCGACCGCGCCGTGGAGCTCGGCCTGCCGCAGAACAAAATCATCCTCTCGGCCAAGGTCTCGGCCGTGCAGGACCTGATCGCCGTCTATCGTGAGGTGGCGCGCCGCTCGGATTACGCGATCCATCTCGGCCTCACCGAGGCCGGCATGGGCTCCAAGGGCCTGGTGGCGGCCTCCGCGGCCATCGGCGTGCTCCTCCAGGAGGGTATCGGCGACACGATCCGCTACTCGCTGACCCCCGAGCCCGGCGGCGACCGCAGCGTCGAGGTCAAGGCGAGCCAGGAACTCCTGCAGACGATGGGGTTCCGCACCTTCGTGCCGATGGTGGCGGCCTGCCCGGGCTGCGGCCGCACGACCTCCACGACCTTCCAGGAGCTGGCCCGCGACATCCAGAACTGGATCGTTACCTCCATGCCGGAGTGGAAGAAGTCGTATCCGGGCGTCGAGGGGCTGAACGTCGCCGTGATGGGCTGCATCGTGAACGGCCCGGGCGAATCGAAGCATGCCGATATCGGCATCTCCCTGCCCGGGACCGGCGAGACCCCGACCGCGCCGGTCTTCATCGACGGCAAGAAGGCCATGACCCTGCGCGGCCCGACGCTCGCCAAGGATTTCGAGACGATCGTGATCGACTACATCCAGCGCCGATTCGGCCAGCAGGGCGGCGGCACCCGCACCGCTGCGGAGTGAGTCCGGCCCTCGGGCCGGTTGAGCCCCGAGGCTGGTCGGCGGCCGCGCGGGGCGGCGCCCGTCCGCGTCGTTTCCCCTTCGCACCGCGGGAGAGCGCGGCGGCCGGGCGGAAACCCAGGGCCGCAATCTTCGCAGAGGCACCCGGTTTCCGGCCGCACACGGCCGTGATAGCAAGGCCGCACGATCCCGCGAGCGGTCGGCCCGGTGGCCGGCCCGCACGGTTCGGCGGAGTCTTCGCGTTTTCTGCCCGGCCCTGACTGGCCCCTGAGCCGAACCGCGAAGCGCCGGCCACGTCCGAGCTTCCGACATCCGCATGAGCCACAACTTCGCACCCGGCGTAGCAGCCCAGCCCGCGCCCGACGCCGCGCGCGGCACCGCCGCGGGAGCCGACGGCACCGACAGCCAGGGAGCCGTGCACGGGCCGGCGACCTCCGGCACCCTCGATGCCCCCGAGAAGGCGGAGACGCGCCACGGCCATGCCGGCTTCTGGACGCTCCTCGTCGGCTCCGTCGGCGTCGTCTACGGCGATATCGGCACGAGCCCGCTCTACGCGTTCCGCGAGGCGCTGGTCCCGGCCCGGACCGACGGCATCCTCCTGCCCGAGGAGGTGATCGGCACCGTCTCGCTGATCCTCTGGGCTCTCTTCATGATCGTGACGGTGAAGTACGTCGCGATCCTGCTGCGCATGGACAACAACGGCGAGGGCGGCATCCTCTCGCTCATGGCCTTGGCGCGGAAGGCGCTCGGCGGCTCGCGCATCGTGTTCATGCTGGGATTGATGGGCGCGTCGCTGTTCTACGGCGACGCGGTCATCACCCCGGCGATCTCGGTGCTCTCGGYGGTGGAGGGCCTGAAGCTCGTCACCCCCGCCCTCGACGACTACGTCCTGCCGATCACCGTGGTGATCATCGTCGCGCTGTTCCTCGTGCAGAATCGCGGCACCGCCAAGGTCGCGGCCTTCTTCGGGCCGGCGACGATCGTGTGGTTCGTCGCGATGGCGCTGGCGGCCCTGCCGCACATCGCCCTGCACCCGGAGGTGTTCCGGGCGGTCAATCCCTGGCACGCCGTGGTCTACCTGCTGGGCCACGGCACCGGCGCGCTGGTGGCGCTCGGCGCCGTGTTCCTGGCCGTGACCGGGGCCGAGGCGCTGTTCGCCGATCTCGGCCATTTCGGCCGCAAGCCGATCCAGGTGGCGTGGATCGGCCTCGTCTTCCCGGCGCTGGCGCTCAACTATCTCGGGCAGGCGGCCCTGGTGCTGGAGAAGCCCGACACGGCCGACCCGTTCTTCCAGCTCGTGCCGGCCTGGGGCCTGCTGCCCATGGTGGTGCTCGCCACGATCGCCACCGTGGTGGCGAGCCAGGCGGTGATCACCGGCGCCTTCTCCCTGTCCCGTCAGGCGATCCAGCTCGGCCTGCTGCCGCGGCTGGAGATCCGCCACACCTCCGAGTCGCATGCCGGCCAGATCTACCTCCCGCAGATCAACGGCCTGCTGATGTTCGGCGTCGTCCTGCTGGCGATCCTGTTCAAGACCTCCTCGTCCCTGGCCTCGGCCTACGGCATCGCGGTGACCGGCACGATGCTGCTCACCGCCTCCCTGACCTTCCTGGTGATGTGGCGCATGTGGAAGTGGTCGCCGGTGGCGGCGGCCGCCGTGATGCTGCCGTTCATCGTCCTGGAGTTCCTGTTCCTGCTCTCGAACCTCATCAAGGTGGTGGAGGGGGGCTACGTGCCGCTCCTGCTGGCGGGCGGCCTGATCATCCTGATGTGGACCTGGGTTCGCGGCGTCACGATCCTGTTCAACAAGACCCGCAAGACCGACGTGCCGCTGGTCGAGCTGGTCGGCATGCTGGAGAAGAGCCCGCCCCACCACGTCCGCGGCACCGCGGTGTTCCTCACGAGCGATCCCGAGATCGCCCCGGCGGCGCTCCTGCACAACCTCAAGCACAACAAGGTGCTGCACGAGAAGAACGTGATCCTCACCGTCGAGACGGTGGACACGCCCCGCTCCAACGAGGCCGACAAGGTGCGGATCGAGCCGGTGGGCCCGCATTTCTACCGGGTGGTGATGAAGTTCGGCTACATGGAGACGCCGAACATCCCGAAGACGCTGGTGCTGCTGCGCCGCCAGGGCTTCAAGTTCGACATCATGGCGACGTCGTTCTTCCTGTCGCGCCGCTCGATCCGGCCGGCGGCGCATTCCGGCATGCCGCTTTGGCAGGACCGGATCTTCATCACCCTCGCCAAGAACGCCAACGACGCCACGGACTTCTTCCAGATCCCCACCGGGCGGGTGGTGGAGGTTGGGACGCAGGTGACGGTGTAGTTGGGAAATCCGGCAGACGCGCAGTAATTTCGGTCAAATATTCATGTAATTCCGGTATTTTACCGCCAATATTTATGTAGTCACGTAATAATGTGAAACTCTCAGTCGAATGGCCGCTTAATTTCCGCGGTTGATTCGGATCTGCACATATGAAACATTGCGACTCGCCGTCTACGAGATGATTCCGACGCGTCATCGCGCCTTTTCGAGGTCGAGCCATGGTGATCGCGGAGCGATCTCTCTCGATACAGGGCGGATCCGAGCCAAAGGCGTGCAAGATTACGATGCACGAACCTGAAAACGCGGACGGGATGTGGATCTGCCGCTATACGATTGAATGGCCGAACGCTCCGGAACAGAGCTTCGGCGCTGGCGTCGACGCCTTTCAAGCGCTCCACCTCACGCTCCAGAAAATCGGCATCTCACTATATGCCAGCGCCTATCACAAGGCGGGCACCCTGGTGTTCGACAGGCCCGGGAGAGGCTACGGCTTCCCAATGCCGAAGAATGGACGTGAGCTTTTGATCGGAGACGACAAAATCTTCGACGGGTGAGCACCGGACCCGCGCTCCGGCTGATCAACGCCATCGTCGCGGGCCGCTGCTCTGGTGGAAGATCGCTGGAGCGTGACGGCGCCGGCTCGCCGCGTTCTCAGGGCGGGATCCAGGCCCCTGATCGGCAGAGGTTGATCGGGCAGCACGCGATGGCACGGCCGGACTGGCCACGCCCGACGCGCGGACACAATCTCAGGTTGTTCCCATGAACCCGCACCTCATGTGCGCCGCCGCACGCGGCATGATCTGAGCGCAACCAAGCGAGGATGACCGGCCCTGTCCGTGCGTTGCGCCCAGGGTGAGGCCTGCCTTAGAATGCTTATTATTCTGAGCTCGCGCGTTCACCCGGCGGCACGACCGCATCGGCGGACGTGAGCCGACCAATCCGGCATCGGCCCCAGGCCCGGCTCGGACCCGATCGAACGCCGCTCCGGCGCCGCCAGACAGGACGCATCGATGATCAAACTCACCGTGAACGGGGCTGCGCGCAGCTTCGACGGCGACCCCGACATGCCGCTGCTGTGGTACCTGCGGGACGAACTCGGGCTCACCGGCACCAAGTTCGGCTGCGGCGTCTCGCTCTGCGGGGCCTGCACGATCCACCTCGGCGGCGCGGCGACGCGGGCCTGCATCACGCCGGTCTCGGCGGCCGCGGGCCAGGAGGTCGTCACCATCGAGGGCCTGTCGCCGGACGGCAATCACCCGGTGCAGGTGGCGTGGCGCGACCAGAACGTCGCCCAGTGCGGCTTCTGCCAGTGCGGCCAGATCATGCAGGCCGCCGCCCTCCTGAAGGACACACCGAAGCCGTCCGACCAGGACATCGACGACACGATGAGCGGCAACATCTGCCGCTGCGGCACCTATCCGCGCATCCGCGCCGCGATCCATCAGGCTGCCGGCCAGGCGGCACCCGCCAGCAAGGGAGAGCGCCTGTGATTCAAGAAGCCATTGCCTCGGCCCAGCGGATGGCCGAACGGGCCGCGACCACGCCGACCCTCGCGCCGGTACTCGACAATGTCAGCCGCCGCGGCATCCTCGGCGGCGCCGGCGCCCTCGTCCTGGCGCTGAGCCTGCGCGGCCCGGCCCGGGCCGAGGACGCCAAGGCCGAGGAGCAGAAGTTCGGCGCCGACGGCATGCCGCATGGCTGGCGCGACGATCCGAAGGTCTTCGTGGCCATCGCCCCCGACGGCACCGTCACGGTCACCAACCACCGCTCCGACATGGGCCAGGGCATCCGGACCTCGGTCGCCCTCACGGTCGCCGACGAGCTTGAGGCCGACTGGTCGAAGGTGAAGGTGGTCCAGGCCTGGGGCGACGAGACCCGCTTCGGCAACCAGGACACCGACGGCTCGCGCTCGACCCGCCACTTCTTCCAGCACTTCCGCCATGCCGGCGCGGCCGCGCGGCTGATGCTGATCCAGGCTGCGGCCAAGCAGTGGAGCGTGCCGGCCTCCGAGGTGACCGCCGTCAACCACACCCTGACCCACGCCAAGTCGGGCCGCACCCTCGGCTACGGCGCCGTGGCCAAGGCCGCCGCCGAGCTGCCGGTGCCCACCGACGTCACGCTGAAGGACCCGAAGGACTTCCGCTACATCGGCACCGGCAAGATCGGGCTGATCGACAATGTCGACATCACCACCGGCAAGGCCGTCTACGGCCTCGACACCAAGCTCGACGGGATGCTGTACGCGGTCGTCGCGCGCCCTGCCGTCTACGGCGGTAAAGTGAAGTCCTTCGACGACGGCGAGGCCAAGAAGGTCCCGGGCGTCGTGAAGATCTTCAAGATCGACGGCGGCGAGATCCCGTCCGAGTTCATGCCGCTCGGCGGCGTCGCCGTGGTGGCCAAGAACACCTGGGCGGCCCTGAAGGCCCGGGACGCCCTCAAGATCACCTGGGACGACGGCCCGAACGCCGGCTACGACACGGATGCGTTCCGCAAGGAGCTGGAGGCCGCCGCCCGCAAGCCCGGCAAGGTCGTGCGCACGCAGGGCGACGTCGACGGCGCGATGGCCAAGGCCAAGACCAAGGTCGAGGCCGAGTACTTCGTGCCCCACCTCGCCCAGGCCCCCATGGAGCCCCCGGCCGCGGTGGCCCGGGTGAAGGACGGATTCTGCGAGGCCTGGGCCTGCGTGCAGGGCCCGCAGGCCGCCAACGACCGCCTGATGAAGGCGCTCAAGCTGCCGGACGACAAGGTCAAGGTGAACGTCACGCTGCTCGGCGGCGGCTTCGGGCGCAAGTCCAAGCCCGACTACGTGGTCGAGGCGGCGCTCTGTTCGCAGGCTGTCGGCGGTGCGCCGGTGAAGCTCGCCTGGACCCGCGAGGACGACCTCCACCACGGCTTCTACCACACGATCTCGGTGGAGCATCTGGAGGCCGGCCTCGACGAGAAGGGCATGCCGGTGGCGTGGCTGCACCGCTCGGTGGCGCCGACGATCGGCTCGCTCTTCGCGCCGGATCCCAAGCACGAGCTGCCGCTGGAGCTGGGCATGGGGCTGGTCAACACGCCCTTCAACGTGCCGAACCTCCGGCTGGAGAACCCGGAGGCCGCCGCCCATGTGCGGATCGGCTGGTTCCGCTCGGTGTCGAACATCCCGCACGCCTTCGCGATCCAGTCCTTCGTGTCGGAGCTGGCGCATGCCGCCGGCCGCGAGCCGAAGGAGTACCTGCTGGAGCTGATCGGTCCGGACCGGTCGATCAGCCCGACCGAGATCGGCGACGTCTGGAACTACGGCGAGGACCCCAAGCGCTACCCGATCGAGACCGGCCGCCTGCGCGGCGTGATCGAGGCGGCCGCCAAGGGCGCGGGCTGGGGGCGGCAGATGCCCAAGGGCACCGGCCTCGGCATTGCCGGCCACTACAGCTTCGTCACCTACACGGCGGTGGCGGCCGAGGTGGAGGTCGACGACAAGGGCCAGGTGAAGGTGAAGGCGGTCGACATCGCGGTCGATTGCGGGCCGCAGGTGAACCCGGAGCGCATCCGTTCGCAGATGGAGGGCGCGGTGGTCATGGGGATGGGGCTCGCCCTCACCTCCGAGATCACCTTCAAGCAGGGCCGGGCGGTGCAGAACAACTTCGACGGCTACGAGGTCCTCCGGATCGACGCCGCCCCGAAGGCCGTTCGCGTCCACCTCGTGCCGTCCGGCAGCTATGACGGCCCCCTCGGCGGCGTCGGCGAGCCCGGCGTGCCGCCGGTGGCACCGGCGATCGCCAACGCGATCTTCGCCGCCACCGGCCGGCGGGTCCGGCAATTGCCGATCCGCGATCAGCTGAGCGCCTGAACCGGCATCCGTCGCGATGCGTTGGGGCCGTGGGGGAACCCGCGGCCCCTTCTTTTTGGAAAGAGACCCGACACGATGATGCGTCCCGCCCTGACGGCCTGCCTGACCCTGATCCTGACGGCGGCGCCCGCCCTCGCCTCGCCCTGCGGCGACCGGATCGAGGGCGTCTCCAAGCGGGTCCAGGCCGAGCTGACCCAGTCGATCTCGGCCTCGACCAGCGGCCAGGGCAATGCCGCCAAGCGCGCCGGCGAGGGGGTCACCGGCACGGAGGGCCAGCGGGCGAAGGAAGCCCCGGAGGCCCCGCCGGAGAAATCGGCCCAGGCCGGCCAGGGGGCGGATGCCGCCCAGCAGGCGAAGGTCGCCCTGGAGGAGGCCCGCACGGCGGATTCGAAGGGCGACGAGAAGGCCTGCGAAGCCTCCCTGTCGCGCGCCGAGCAGCAGTTGAAGAAGGCGCCCTGACGGGCGGAATCACCCTCACCTGAGGAGCGCGCGGGCTACGACATCCACAGATCTGGATCGGAAACGGGCGCTTGCAGCGGAGCGCGACGCGCCCCCTCTCCCGTGCGGGAGAGGGTCGGGGTGAGGGGCGAGACGCGTCAGAATCGAGCACGCGGTCGACGGGCGAGCCCGTCGCGCTGTCTGCGGATGCCGCCCATCCCTCACCCTGTCCCTCTCCCGACGGATCTCGGGCCTGCCCGAGATCCGCACTGAGGAGCCCAAGTCGGGCAAGCCCGACTTGTCTGGAGAGGGGACCCGCGCCCGGTCCTGAAACCGCATTGTCAAAGCCGATGCGCGGATCCGCTGGCCCACCGGGCGAGGGGGCGGCCTGAGCCCGCATGACCGAGCGTCCACGGGCGCCGCGATCATCGCCCCAGCGCGCTGATCTCGATCACGAACTTCCGCCGCAGCGCCCGCGAGAAGTCGCCGTAGCCGGCCGCCGCCAGCAGGAACGCGCCCGGTCCGCCGATGACATGGGCGCGGTACCATTGCTCCAGGCTCGTGCGCTCCTGAGGCAGCGGCGTCGCCCGCAATCCGTAGCCGGGCGCCCGGTAGGCTCCGGCCCCGACCACGTCGTTCTCGCCCGGCACCAGGATCGGCAGGCCGTTGACCGTCGCCCCGGTGGCGAGCAGGCCCGCATGCGCCTCCGCGAGGCTGTCGGCATCGGTGCAATTGTCGATGCCGTCCCCCGAGACGTCGACCACGACGCGCTCGGCCGGGAGCGGCAGGGCCGGCAGCACCCCGGCCGTCACCGTCCGGAACATCTGGCCGAGGCAGGTGAACTCGCCCGCCTGCCGGGGCGTCGCACGGACCAGGGCTGCCACGGCCGTCGCGTCGGCCCGGCTGACGATCCGCCGCCAGCCGACCGCGAGGTCGGCCTTGTCGGCCCAGGTCACCATGGCGAACAGGATGCCGCCGGGATTGCCCGTGATGGCACCGACGACGGCGGGATCCTCCAGGGCCTCGGCGATACCCTCCATCTGGAGCCGGAAGCGGGTATCGTCGACGGATTGCGACACGTCCACCGAGACGAGAAGCGCGGTGCCGACGCTGTCCGGCGCGGCGGCGGCTGGAGCCAACCCCAGCAGCAGGAGGCCGGCGGATCGCAGCAGCCCGCGGCGGATCCATCCCGACTCCGTCCGCATCATCGGCATCGGAACTCCCGGAACGCGCGGCCCTCGTGCGCCCGTTAGGGCATGTTTCGGGGCGTTGCGAAACCGGCCTTTCGGGGGGCTCGCCGCTCGGGCCGACGCGCCATCGGGACGATCCGACGCCGCGCCGGCCGGGTCGCGATCGGGCTCGAAGCCCGGCCCCGGTGAGGAAGTTCGTCTCCGGCGGCGGTGGCCCGCTCATCTCGGAGACGGCCCCTCCCCCCGCCCCATCCCGGGGCCGTCGAGGGCGGCCTGAGCGCCGCCCGGAGGACGGCTCAGGCCGCAGCCGCGGCGCCAAGCGCGTGCGGGTTGCCGTTCAGGCCGGCACAGAGATCGTCGATCTCGGCGAGATCCAGCGCGTCGCCGGTCCGGCCCGCGATGGTGTCGATCAGGTGGTCCTGGCGGGGGTCGAACGGATGTCCCTGCATCCGGTAGAACTGGTAATAGCGCAGCGCCGCCAGAACGGTGTCGCGCTCGCGGTCGGTTACGGTGAAGTGCTGCATGGGTAGTTGCTTCCCCTTGTGGCTTCAACGAACGCTCGGGTGGGCCGCGACGCCGAAACCGAGCTTGGCTGTTGTAACCCGTGGGCAACGCCCCGACCAGTTCTTGACAGCTCGCGGGGAAGTGATTCGCGGCATTTAAGATTTTGATCCTCGCCGGAATAGCCGCGACACGAATCGAAAACGCGAGCCTCCGCAATACCTTGCCGCCCCCGTGCCCGCAGGCGCCGGGCGGCGGCGCGTCAGGCCGCCCGGCGC
>NZ_JBFULS010000062.1:0-30617 GCF_054049775.1 Methylobacterium sp. P5_C11
CCCGCCCCCCCACTCCCGGGGCGCGTTGTGGAAGCGTGGCTGTTCTGGCAGATCCTGTCTGAACGCGGACTGAGCGGTGCCGCGCGTCGCGGCGCGTCCCGTGTGCACACGGGATCGGAACCCGCGACAGCCCGATCTGTTACTCAGCCATCGCGGGGGCCGCGGTTGCCGCCAGCGACCGTTCCCCCCGCCGCGAGGAGTGTTTTCGAGATGGCCGGCAACGAGTTACCGCAGGGCGCACCCGTGGATCCGCTCGCGGATCCGCATCACCAGGCGCCGCACGCAGCGGCGGACGAGCGTGCCCAGTGGCGCGCCCTGCAGGGCGACGTCGAGGGGCTGGCCGACGTGGCGGCGGAACGCGGGCGCGGCCTGCTCGACGCGGCGCGGCTGCAGGCGCAGACCTATGTCGAGCAGCGCAAGAGCGACGCGGCCCACTCGGTCCACGATCTGGCCCAGACGATCCGCAATTCCGGCCGCGACCTCGGCGACAAGCCGAACGTGCGCGCCTTCTTCGACAGCGCCGCCGACGGGCTTGAGCAGCTCGGCTCCTCGATCGAACGCCGCAGCCTGGGGGACTTCTACAGCGAGGCCGAGTCCTTCGCCCGGCGCGCGCCGGTGGCGGTGGCGGTGGGGACCTTCGTGGCCGGCCTGCTCGCCGCCCGCTTCATCAAGTCGTCGAGCCTGCCGCCGGAGGCGCCGGACGGCGATGCCCGCGACAGCTTCCGGGCCTGACGCCATGGCCCAGGGTTCCGACCCCCGCCAATCGGGCTCCTCCAGCATCCAGAGCCTGATCGGCGATGCCCTGCGCGAGACGAACGAACTCGCCCGCAAGGAGATCGCGCTGTTTCGGGCCGAGATGGCCGGCAACGTCCGCCAGCTCATCGTCGGCCTCGCCTGCATGGTCGGATCGGCCGTGTTCGCCGTGGTCGCCCTGTTGGTCCTGATCGGCGCCTTCGTGAAGTGGCTCGCCACGGTCGTAGGCTCCGAATGGCTTTCGGCCCTGATCGTCGGCGGCGTGCTGCTGGTCATCGCCCTCGGGATGGCCCTGTGGGCGCGCAGCGTCCTCTCCCTCTCGACCCTGGCCCCGACGCGCACGACGCGCCAGGTCCGCCAGGATGCCCAGGCCCTCTCGGAGCGCGTGTCCGGATGAGTACGATGAACGACCTCGAGAAGGAGATCGAGGAGAGCCGGGCGCGGCTCGACGACACGATCGACCGCATCCAGGGCCGGCTCTCGGTGCCGAATCTCGTGGACGAGATGCTGGGCAACGCCCGGAAGGTGCCGGCCCTGAACAGCACCTACGACAGCGCCCTGGACGCGGTGCGCCGCAACCCCGTGCCGGTTCTGCTGATCGCGGCAGGCGTTGGCCTGCTGTTCAACCGGATGGCCCGCGACGCCCAGCGCCGGCGCACCGAGGTCTCGGCCGAGCGCGTGCCCACCCTGAACACCGGGGCGGCGCGCGGCTACGACCCCGACCTCCCGACGGTGCGCCCAGCTCGCGATCCGCTGGACACGACCGAGATCTGACGGCCGGGCGTGCCCCGGGACGAGACCCTGACGCGCCCGGCCGTTCGGCCGGGCAGGCCGACGCCGAAGGCGGGCCGCCGAGACCGACATCCGAGGACAGCGCCATGACCGACAAGCCGGGTACCCCCGCCACCCCCTCAAGCATCCCCGAGCCGCACGGCGCCCGGGACAGCAGCCTGCGGCCCGATCCGGCCGGCCTCGGCGACCCGCGCGGGATCCCCGGCACGGCGGCGGGGGACTTTACCCTTCGGCCCGATCCCCGCGGCCTGCACGACCCGCTGCCGCACGGCGCCGCGCCCCTCTCGGCCGGCGGCCATTCGAGCGGTGGCGCCTCCGCGGGCTCGCGCGTGGACGCGGCCTCCGCCACCGTGAAGGAGGGGGTCCAGGCGGCCGGCGACCGCGCCGCCGACCTTGCCGGACAGGCACGGCAGACGGTGTCGGACCTCGCTGACGATGTCGGCAGCCGCCTCGGCGACGCCGCCGATCACGCCCGCGACCGCGCGGCGTCCGCCTACGACGAGGTCCGGGAGCGGGCCGGCACGCTCCGCCGGCGCAACATGCGGGCGCTGGACGACCTGACCACCCAGGGTATCGACGGGCTCAACCGCGGCCGCACCGCCGTCGAGCGCTTCGTGGACGACAACCCGCTCCTCGTCGGCGTGGTGGGCGTGGCCGCGGGCCTGCTGCTCGGCGCGCTGCTGCCGCGCACCCGCCAGGAGGACCGGAGCATCGGCCCCTGGGCCGACGAGGTCCGCGACCAGGGCCTGCGCTACGCCCGGGAGGTGACCAGCATCGGCCGCGACTTCGTCCAGACCGCCCTCGATCCGGACAATCTCAACGCCGCCGCCCGCAAGGTCGTGGATCCGGACGGCCACATGCCGCCGGAGAACGAGCGGACACAGCACAATCTCTGATCCGGGTTCCGGCGCGGGCGAGTCACGCCAAACCGTCATCACGAGCGGAGCGAAGTGACCCAGGGTTGCGCTACGTCTGGTATCGTGGCGCCGCGCTGGATTGCTTCGCTTCGCTCGCAAGGACGGTGCGGCGCCGATCCCCAGTCCGGCACCCCTTTTTACCGCTGGACCGACCGGAATCCTGAATCAGTCGCGGTACAGCCCCGCATGGGCGTCCCGGAGCAGGTTCTTCTGCACCTTGCCCATGGTGTTGCGCGGCAGCTCGTCCACGAACAGGACGCGCTTGGGGCACTTGAACCGGGCGAGCCGGCCTTCCAGGGCGGCCTGCACCCCGGCCTCGTCCGGGCATCCCGGGCCGCCCACCACCACGGCGGTGACCGCCTCGCCGAAATCCGGGTGCGCCAGACCGATCACCGCGGATTCGACGACCCCCGGCAGCGCGTCGATCTCGGTCTCGACCTCCTTCGGGTAGACGTTGAAGCCGCCGGAGATGATCAGGTCCTTGCCGCGCCCGACGATGTGGACGTAGCCCCGCGCGTCGACCTTGCCGAGGTCGCCGGTGATGAAGAACCCGTCCGCCCGGAACTCCGCGGCGGTCTTCTCGGGCATGCGCCAGTAGCCCTGGAACACGTTCGCGCCCTTCACCTCGATCATCCCGACCGCATCGGGGCCGAGGGCCGCGCCGGTCTCCGGATCGACCACCCGCAGCGACACCCCCGGCAGCGGGAACCCCACCGTGCCGGCGATCCGGTCGCCCGCATAGGGGTTCGAGGTGCTCATGTTGGTCTCGGTCATGCCGTAGCGCTCGAGGATGGCGTGGCCGGTGCGGGCCTGCCAGTCCCGGTGCGTCTCGGCGAGCAGCGGCGCCGAGCCCGAGACGAACAGGCGCATGTCCTTGGCGACCTCGGGGGTGAGGCCCGGCTCCTTCAGGAGGCGGGTGTAGAAGGTCGGCACGCCCATCATGACGGTCGCCCGGGGCATCAGGCTCAGGATCAGCTTGGGGTCGAGCCGGGGCAGGAACAGCATCGTGCCGCCGCTCGCCAGCACCGTGTTGGTCGCCACGAACAGGCCGTGGGTGTGGAACACCGGCAGGGCGTGGATCAGCACGTCGTCGGCGGTGAAGCGCCAGGCCTCCACCAGCGTCCGGGCGTTCGACGCGAGGTTGTCGTGAGTCAGCATGGCGCCCTTGGAGCGCCCGGTCGTGCCGGATGTGTAGAGGATCGCCGCGAGATCGTCCGGACCCCGGGGCACGTCGGCGAAGTCGCCGCTCTGCTGGTCCGCCGCCTCCGCGGCGGTGCCGCGGCCCGCGGCGCCGAGGGTCCAGACCGCGCGGACGCGCGCGGCGGCCTCGGCCAGGGCGTCGCGCCGGGCCGGGTCGCAGACGAACACGGTGGGCTCGGCGTCTCCGAGGAAGTAGCCGATCTCCGCCGGCGTGTAGGCGGTGTTGAGCGGCAGGAACACGGCGCCGGCCCGGACCGCGCCGAGATACAGGACGATCACCTCCGGGCTCTTCTCGACCTGCACGGCCACCCGGTCGCCGGGCGCGACGCCCGCCGCCCGCAGGGCCGCCGCGTAAGCGCCGGAGCGGGCGATCAGGTCCGCGTAGGTGGTGCGGCGCCCCTCCGGGGTCTCGATCACGGTCTTGGCGGGATCGGGGACGCCGTCCCGCACCAGGGAGAAGAGGTGGTTCGTCATCGTGAGGCTGAGCTATCACGGGCTGCGTGTCTCGCGCACCCATAGCCGCCTGAAGGCCCTCTCGGCGAGCCCTTTCAGCCGGCCAGCCGCTGCCGCGACGACAGGAAGGCGCCGTCCGGGGTGCGCGCGGGGGCGAACAGCCCGAGCCCGGTGGGCGCCGGCATGCCGACATAGATCGCCTCCATGCCGCGCCGCCCGTAGGCCTCGTGCCAGAACCCGGAGCCCCTGGCGTCCCGGCCGAAGTCGCGCCACCACGTGCGGTGCGGCTCCGAGCGGGTGAAGCCTTCCAGGCTCTCCAGATCGCGCCAGTACTGGCGCATGCCGACATGGGTCAGCCCGAAGAACAGGTTTTCGTGGGCCAGCAGCCCGTCCGGCCGCGCGCGCACGGAGGCGGCGATGCCGCGGCCGAGGCCCATCAGCGCCAGCAGGCCGCGCCAGCGGGTGACCCGGAAGCCGAGATACACGACGACGAGGTCGGGATAGGCGGAGAGATCCACGGACCGGCGGACGGGGGCGCCTTGCATGGTGTGGCCTCCTGGGATTGTATGCGCCGTAAACATGCGGCGGTCTGCGTACAGTGTCAACATCTCCTTCGGGCAGGACCTATCACCATGGCGACCTGCGCGCCGCGCTGGTCTCGGCCGCCCTGGACCTGCTGGAGACCGGCGGCGAGGCGGCGCTGTCGCTGCGCGCGGCGGCCCGGACCTGCGGGGTCTCCGCGATGGCGCCCTACCGCCACTTCGCCAGCAAGGAGGACCTCCTCCAGGCCGTCGCCGCCCGGGGTTTCGAGGATCTCGCCGCAGGCCTGGAAGCGGCCGACGGATCGGCGGCTGGGGCGCAGGCCCTGGCCGCGCAGGGGGCGGCCTACGTGGCCTTCGCCTGCCGGCACCCGGCCCTGTTCCGGCTCATGTTCACGGGGGCCTGCCGGACATCGGACAAGGCGCGGGCCTACGGGATCCTGGAGCGGCGGGCGGGCGCCCTCGCGGGTCCGGCGATGCCCGCCGAGGACCTGACGCTCGCCGCGTGGTCGCTGGTGCACGGTCTCGCCGCGCTGATCCTCGACGGCCGGGTGCCCCTGGAGGGCGAGGCCGCGCAGGCCGTGGCCCGGCGCATCACCCTGGCCTTCGCCACCCGGTTGACCGCAGGCGTTCCATGATCCAGCCGTAACAAGTCCGATACCCGTCCGTGCGCGCAGCCCGTCGATCCCGTGGCGCCCCGCGCCCGCCCGAAGTCGTGCCGCGCCGGGTTGCTTCGCCCCGCCCGCGCAGACGGGGAGCGGGTCCGGCGTTTGAATCCTACGCCTCGGCGAGGACCACGGCCCGCGGCGGCGGCAGCTTGGCGCGCAGCTCCCGGGTCACCGCCGGGGCGGCGACCACGGTGCCGAGATTGGCGTAGGTCTCGTGGTTCCGCTCAATGGCGGCGAGGTCGTACAGGTAGTTGACCATCAGGCCGTGCGACTGGGCGAGCCCCTTCCTCGAAGTGTCGCCCAGGAAGTTGACCCGGTCGAGGCGCGCGCCGTTGCCGAGGTGGAACCGGGCCACCGGGTCGAGGGGGCGGCCGCGCTCGTTCTTGGCGCGCAGGAAATAGGCCGCCGCGGCCGGGATCAGCGCCTTGCGCACCGTCTCGGCTCGGGCCTTGTCGGCGGCCCAGTCCGGATCGTCCAGCGCCCGCAGGGTCTCGACATCCTCGGGCAGCAGCCCCTGCGGGCTGTCGGCCCGACGCTCCCGGGCGAGCCACGTGGCGAAGCCCGGCACCGGCGACAGCGTCACGAAGGTCTTGAGCGTGGGAATCTCGCGGGTGAGATCCTCGACCACCTGCTTGATCAGGAAGTTGCCGAAGGTGACGCCGGCGAGCCCCTTCTGGCAATTCGAGATCGAGTAGAACACCGCCGTGTTGGCCGCCTGCGGCTGCAGGGGCTTGCGCGCCTGTGACAGGATCGGGGCGATCGCCGGGGCGATCTGGTCGGTGAGCGCCACCTCCACGAAGATCAGGGGCTCGTCGGCCAGCGCCGGGTGGAAGAACGCGAAGCAGCGCCGGTCCGGCGGCTCGATCCGGGCGCGCAGGTCGTCCCAGTCCGCGATGGCATGCACCGCCTCGTAGCGGATGATCTTCTCCAGAATATGCGCCGGCGTGGTCCAGTCGATGTGGCGCAGCACCAGGAAGCCGCGGTTGAACCACGAAGCGAACAGGTGCTCGAAGTCGGAATCGAGGCTGTCGACGGCATCCAGCAGGGCGGGGCCGGCCTCCTCGCCGGCACGCAGCGTCCGGCGCAGGTCGAACAGGTCCTCGCGCATCCGCACGAGGCTCAGCGTGCCGCCGCGGGCGAGGTTGAGGCGGCGGATCAGTTCCTGGCTGCGCGGCTCGGCGGCCTCGTGCAGGTCGCCGAGGCGGGCGCGGGACGGGGCGGCGCGGTAGGCGGCGATCGCCGCGTCGACGGCGGCGTGGTCCGCATCGAAGTCGAGGGCGATGGCCCGCAGGAAGGCGTGGCGCTCCGCCTGCCCGAAGCTCGCGTAGCGGTCGAGGATCAGGCGGGCCAGCGCCACGCCGGAGGCCTCGCCCCGCCGGGAGATCAGGTCCTCGCACAGCTTGACGAGGTCGCCGGCGCTCGCCCGGGACCCCAGGTCGCCGCGCCCGATCCCGATCAGGTCGCGGCCGCGCTCGCTGATGGTCTGGAGCAGGTCGCCGAAGAAGGAGATCGCCGCCATGACCCTCGCAAGACCCCCGTCGACCCGGATTCGAGACGCTGCCGGCCCCGCGACGCCGGCTCGTCGAGCGGGCGCGTGCGGAACCGGAGGATCCGGGAGCCGCCGGTCCTCCCGAGGAGGCCCGCTTCGCGTCCCGATCCGCCCGCCACTCTAAGGCGCCGCGGCCGCCGCGACCAGAGCTTGGCCGCGCGCGGATGGCCTGCGCTCAGCCTGCAGGAACACCGCGAAGGTGGTGTGACGGGCCGAGGCTCGGCTGTGTCAAAGCTGCTCGGCCACGGTGGCGAGGTCGGCCCGTTCCCGCCAGTCGCCGATGCCGTGCTGACGGGCGAACCGGAGTTCGGCCGCACGGCGGGCGCGCTCGGGGCCGCGGGCGCGCGTGATCGCCACGGAGCCGATCGTGAACGGCACCCCAAGGATCTCCTTGACGAAGTCGATGCGGTAGTTCGGCATCCCGTACTCCCTGATGCGGCGGTCCCGGCGCGGGATGCGCGGAACGGAACCGCCCTCTCGTTCGTAATCCGGTTCGAGAACCTGGATCGGCTCGATGCCCGAACCCGTGCCTGCGGCGTCCGCGCGTGCGCGGATCGGCGTGCACGGACCGGGCCGGTCACATCGAGGGCATATGGTGCGGCGGCGGCGCCGGTGAAGGGTGCCGGCGCGTGCCGGCAGGGATGCATCGCCGCAGCTTGCGCCGCGGCGCGCCCTGCCCGTATCGCTCGCGGCCCGGATCTCCTCCCGCACACGGACCCGACCATGGCCCTTCCGCGGCGGCGTGCCTGCCTGCCCTCGACCCAGCCGTGACCACGACGCTCGACGCGAAGGCCCGGCTCGGCCTGACGCTGATCGCCGGCGGGGCGGTCGCCAACATCTACTACAACCAGCCGCTGCTCGGCCTGATCGTGGCCGAGTTCGGAGACCGGGCCGCCCTGTGGGTGCCGACCACGGCGCTGGTCGGCTACGGGCTCGGCATCGTCGGCCTCGTTCCCCTGGGCGACGCCCTGCCGCGCCGCACCCTGATCGTGGGCCAATGCCTCGGCCTCGCCCTGGCGCTGCTCGCCGTCGGCCTCGCCCCGAACCTCGCGACCCTCGCCCTGGCCCATCTGGTGGTCGGCGTGCTGTCCTGCGCGGCCCAGCAGGCGGTGCCGTTCGCGGCCGAACTCGCCCCCGACGCGCGCCGCGGGCGGATCGTCGGACAGGTCATGACTGGGCTGCTCACCGGCATCCTGCTCGCCCGCACGGCGAGCGGGTTCCTGGGCGCGCATCTCGGCTGGCGGCCGGTCTTCCTCGTCGCTGCCGTCCTGGCCCTCGCCATGGCGGGCATCGCGCGGGTCACCCTCCCCCACACGCCGCAGACGCACCCGCTGCGCTACCGCGCCCTGATGCTGTCGATCCTCCACCTCGCCCGCACGCAGCCGGTCCTTCGCACGGCGAGCCTGTCGCAGGCGCTGCTGTTCGCCGCCTTCAACGCCTTCTGGGCGACCCTGGCGCTGCTGGTGGAGGGGCCGCCCTTCGGGCTCTCCGCCGCCGGGGCGGGGCTGTTCGGCGTGATCGGCGTCTGCGGCGCCTTCGTGGCGCCCCTCTCGGGTCGCTTCACCGACCGGCGGGGGGCGAAACCCGTGGTGCTCGGCGGCAGCCTGCTGGTCGCCCTGTCCTTCGGGGTGCTCTGGGCGGGGGGCGCGTGGTCGCTCGTCGCGGTGGCCCTCGGGGTGCTGCTCATCGATATCGGCATGAACGGGGCGCTGATTGCCAACCAGACCCGCGCCTATGCCCTGGTCCCGGGCGCGCGGGGCCGCATCAACACCGTGCTGTTCACGACCCTGTTCGTGTTCGGGGCGCTCGGCGCCTATGCCGGCTCGCAGGCCTTCCTGCTGGTCGGCTGGCCGGGGGTCTGCGCGGTGGGGCTGGCGTTCTCGGCGCTGGCGGTGCTCGTGGCCGCCCGCGACCCGCATCCGCCCGGGGTACGGTCTACCTGAGCACCCGCGAGAGGCGGCACCACGCCGCCGTCCCGGACGGCAGCCCGAAGCGCAGGCGCTCCGGGCGCTCCGCGAAGCGCCGCACCGCGATCCCGGCCGCGGCGAGGCGCCGGTAGAGGTCCGGCCCGTCCGGGAAATCCGCGGTCCGGAACAGGACGGTGCCGCCGACGACCCGGCCGCCGCCCCGGACGATCAGCCGGTCGAGGCGGCCCGCATCCGCCGCCCGCGCCCGGGCGGCCTGCGCGCGCCACTCCGTATCCGCCAGGGCGGCGCCCCCGATCGCCAGGGCCGGTCCCGACACCGCCCAGGGACCCAGCGAGGCGGCGATCCGGGCCGCCGTCCCGGGCTCGGCGACCGCGAAGCCGAGGCGCAGGCCGGCGAGCCCGTAGGTCTTGCCGAAGGAGCGCAGCACCACGAGGCCCGGCGCCAAGTCCGGTGCGGTGACGTGCGGGCACAGGCTCTCCACCGGCTCCAGGTCCGCGAAGGCCTCGTCGGCGACCAGCAGGCCGCCGCGGGCGGCGAGCGCCGCGGCGCGGGCGCGGCGCTCGGCGAGGGGATGGGTCCGCCCGTCGGGGTTGTTGGGATCGACGACCACCGCGACCCGGGCGTCGCCGAGGGCATCGAGACTCGAAACCGCCGCGACCGCGTGCCCGGCCCGCGCCCAGGCGGCGGCGTGCTCGGCATAGGTGGGGCCGACGACCGCCACCCGGGTCGGCGCCAGGAGCCGGGGCAGGGTCTCGATCAGGATCTGGGTGCCGGGCGCGGGCACGACGTGATCGGCATCCGGTGCCCCGTAGGCCGCGGCGGCGGCCGCCCGGAGGGCGTGAACCTCGGCCGCCTCGGGCAGCCGGGTCCAGGCGCTGGCCTCCACCGGCGGCACGGGGTACGGGACCGGGTTGATCCCCGTCGAGAGGTCGAGCCAGGGCTCCGGCGCGTCGGGAAAGGCTTGTCGGAGTCCGCCGAGATCGCCGCCATGGGCGATCGGGGCGACCTCACCCGCGGGAACGCTCCACACCGAATGGTCCATCTGCCCG
Organism: Methylobacterium sp. P5_C11; assembly: GCF_054049775.1. NCBI lineage: Bacteria > Pseudomonadati > Pseudomonadota > Alphaproteobacteria > Hyphomicrobiales > Methylobacteriaceae > Methylobacterium > Methylobacterium sp. P5_C11. Next base: position 9,849 of record NZ_JBFULS010000062.1, read on the forward strand.
GTACGTTTGCCGACACGCTCGCCGTCCTCATCCTCGCCCTCGGGATCGAGGCGGCGGCCGGCTATCCGGACGCGCTCTACAGGGCCGTCGGCCACCCTGTCACCTGGATCGGCCGGCTGATCGCCGCCCTGGAGCGCGGGCTCAACCGCGGCTCGGACCGCCGGCGGCGGATCGCCGGCTGCGGCGCGCTGGCGCTGCTGCTCGCCGGTGTGGGCGCGGTGGCCTGGGCGCTGACCGGGCTCGCCGGCTTGACCGGCCCCCTCCCCGCCCTGCTCCTCCTCGGCCTGATCTGCGCGAGCCTGCCGGCGCAGCGCAGCCTCCACCAGCACGTCGCCGCCGTGGAGACGGCCCTGCGCACCGGCGGCCTGCAGGCCGGGCGCCGGGCGGTGGCGATGATCGTCGGGCGCGACCCCGAGCGCCTCGACGAACCGGCGGTCTGCCGCGCCGCGATCGAGAGCCTTGCGGAAAACTTCTCCGACGGGATCGTGGCGCCGGCCTTCTGGATCGGCTGCCTCGGCCTGCCGGGCGGTGCGCTCTACAAGGCGATCAACACCGCCGACAGCATGATCGGCCACCGGACCCCGCGCTACGAAGCGTTCGGCTGGGCGGCGGCCCGGCTCGACGACGGGGTGAACTTGCCGGCCTCGCGGCTCGCGGGCCTGCTGCTTGCCTTGGCGGCCGCCCTGCGCGGCGCCGACGCGGGCGGGGCCTTCCAGGCGATGGCCCGGGACGCGCGCCGCCACCGCTCGCCCAATGCCGGCTGGCCCGAATCCGCCATGGCCGGGGCACTCGGCCTGCGACTCGCGGGACCGCGGGTCTATGACGGCACCCTCGTCCCGGACGCCCATATGGGCGACGGCCGCGCGGAGGCGACCGCCGACGACATCGCCCGGGCGCTGGCGCTCTACCGGACCGCCTGCTGGCTTCAGGGTGGGCTCGTGCTGGGGCTGCTCGCCGTGTCCCTGGCGCTGGCGGGCTGACCCGCTCGCAAGCGGCCGCTCGGGCCTTGGCACGGCCCGCGCGCCCGGCGCATCGTGACGGGATCGGACAGGGAGACCCCGATGCGCGCGGTGTTCGTGGATGCCAACGAGACCCTGGCGGCGGTGGCCCGGCGGCTGCTGCGGCCGGACGATCCGCCCTTCGCGATCCACGCCGATCCCGGCATCACCCCGGCGGACCTGCCCGGCATCCTGGCCGGGGCGGAGATCGCGGTGATCGACCACACCTCCCTCCCCGGCGACGTGGCCCGGGCCTGCGGTGGCCTGAAGCACGTGGTGTTCCTCGGCACCGGCGCCCGCAGCTACATGGACCCGGAGGCCCTCGCGGCCGCGTGCGGCATCACGGTCCACACCATCAAGGGCTACGGCGACACGGCGGTGGCCGAATGCGCCTTCGCGCTGATGTGGGCCGCCGCCCGCGGCCTGCCCGAGATGGACCGGGCGATGCGCGCCGGATCCTGGCTGCGCACCGAGGGGATCCAGCTCACCGGCAAGACCGTCGGCCTCGTCGGGTTCGGCGGGATCGCGGCCGAGATGGCGCGGCTGTGCCGCGGCGCGGGCATGCGGGTGCTCGCCTGGAACCGGACCCCGAAGGCCCATCCCGGCGTCGACTTCGTCCCGCTCGAGCCGCTGCTCGCCGAGAGCGACGTGGTCTCGCTCCACCTGCTCCTGACCGACTCGACCCGCAGCTTCCTGTCGGCCGCGCGGATCGCCGCCATGAAGCCCGGCGCGATGCTGATCAACACCGCCCGGGGGGCGGTGCTCGACGAGGACGCCCTGGTCGCGGCCCTGCGCACCGGCCACGTGGCGCGGGCCGGGCTCGACGTGTTCACCGTCGAGCCCCTTCCGGCGGACCACCCGCTGGCGTCCCTGCCCAACGTCACCCTCTCGGCGCATTCGGCGTTCCGGACGCCCGAGGCCAGCGACAACCTGATCGGCGCCGCCCTCGACCATTGCCGGCGGATCGCCGCCGGCTGACGGCGCCTCAGTGCTCGGTGCCCGGCATGTTCGGGCGCGGGGCGCCGCCGTGGTGCTGGATCACGCTGGAACGCTCGGGATTGCCCTTCAGGTCGGCGACCTGCTTCCGGGCCGCTGCGGCCAGGAACCAGATGCCGCCGAGCGTCCCGAAGGCGAGGATCATGAGCGGAAATCCCTGACTCATCGCGGTGCCCTCCTCGACGATGGCCCGCGGGCTTGCGGGTCTGCATCATCCTGCCGGTCACGCCGGCTTGAGGAAGGATAACGCACGAGTCCGGCCCGTGTTCAGGCCGCCCGCACCGCCGCTGGCCCGGCGCGCCGGGCCGCGTCCCGGCGCAGGGCGGAGAGCACCACGAACATCAGCCCGGCGCCCAGGGCCAGGCAGGCGGCCAGGAACAGCATCGGGACGAGGTCGCTCTGGGTCTGGTCGCGGATGAACGGCACGGCGTTCTGGGCGACGAAGCCGCCGAGATTGCCCACCGAGTTGATCGCCGCGATCCCGGCCGCCGCCGAGGCGCCGCGCAGGAAGGTCCCGGGCATCGACCAGAAGACCGGCTGGGCCGCGAAGGTCCCGGCCGCGGCCACGCACAGGCAGGCGAACTTCACGGCGTTGCCCGGCAGGACGACGGAGAGCGCCAGGCCCGCCGCCCCGACCAGCGCCGGCCCGACCACGTGCCAGGTCAGGGCGTTGCCCTGCGCCCCCGTGCGGGCGGCGTGGCGCGGCACCCACCAGAGCGCGAAGGCCGTGACCATCCAGGGGATGATGTTGAGGAAGCCGTTGGTGAGGTTCGAGACGCCGAATCCCTTCACCACGGTGGGGAGCCAGTAGCCGAGGCCGTAGGCGGCGAGCGGCAGGGAGACGTAGACGCCGGCCAGCATCAGCACCCGCCGGTCGAGGAGCGCGGCGAACGGGTTGCCGTGGTCGACATGGCCGCCATCCTCGCGCTCGGCCCGCAGCGTCCGGGCGAGCCAGTCGCGCTGGGCCTGCGACAGCCAGGGCGCGGTCTCGGGGCCATCCGGCAGGACGACCAGCACCACCGCGGCCATCAGGATCGCCGGCACGCCGGTGGCCAGGAACACCCATTGCCAGCCCTGGAGGCCGAGCGCCCCGTCGAGGCCGAGCAGCGCGCCGCCGACCGCCGCGCCGACCGCGTTGGCCACCGCGCTCGCGATCATGAACCAGCCGATCATCCGCGCCCGGTGTCCTTGCGGGAACCACAGGGTCAGGGCGAACAGCACGCCGGGGAAGAAGCCGGCCTCCGCGACCCCGAGCAGGAAGCGCAGCGCGTAGAACATCGCCGTGCCCTGGGTGAAGCCGAGGAGCACCGTGACGATCCCCCAGGTGATCATGATCCGGGCGAACCAGACCCGCGCGCCGACCCGCTCCAGGAAGACGTTGGCGGGCACCTCGAACAGGAAGTAGCCGAGGAAGAACAGCGAGGCCCCGAGCCCGTAGGCGGTCTCGGAGAGGCCGAGGCTGCCGACCATCTCCAGCTTGGCGTAGGAGACGTTCTGCCGGTCGATATAGGCGATCAGGTAGAGCAGGCCGAGGAGCGGCATCAGCCGCAGGGTCACGGTGCGGACGGTGCTCGCGGCGAGATCCGCCTCGACGGGGGCGAGATCTTCCCCGACTGGGGATTGCGTGGGCGGCATGGGGCGTTCCTCCGGGCACGCGCGGCCGTTCGTGGCGAGGACCGGCCTTCCGCGGAGTCAGTCCTGGTGCGGTCGCGGCCTACCGGGCAAGCGCCAGGAGGCGGTCGCAGTCGACATGGGCCGCGATGTGTCGCGCGAGACCGTCGAGGGCCGCCTCGACGCCGGCCTCGTAGCCCGCGCCTTCCGAGACCGTCCCGAGGCGCGCCAGCCACGCCGCCCGCTGGGCATCGTGGGCGAACAGGCCGTGCACGTAGGTCCCGGCCACGCGCCCGTCCGCCGAGACCGCCCCGTCCAGGCGCCCGTCGGCGAGCCGCAGGAGCGGCCGGGCGGCGTCGGGGCCCTCCGTCGCGCCGATATGCATCTCGTAGCCGGAGAACGGAACGCCGTCCGGCAGGCTCGCGCCGGTGACCGCCGCGAGCCGCTTCTCGGGGGTCATGACGGTGTCGACGGCGAGGAGCCCGAGGCCCGGCACCGTCCGGGGGGCGCCCTCGATCCCGTGGGGGTCGGCGAGGCTGTTGCCCAGCATCTGGTAGCCGCCGCACAGGCCGAGCACCCGCCCGCCCCGGCGGACATGGGCGCGCAGGTCGATGTCCCAGCCCTCGGCGCGGAACTGCTCCAAGTCGTCGATCGTGGTCTTGGAGCCCGGCAGCAGCACGAGGGCGGCCTCGGAGGGAATCGGCGTGCCTGGCCGGACCAGGACCACGGAGATTCCGGGCTCCGCCCGCAACGGGTCGAGATCGTCGAAATTGGCGATGCGCGGCAGCACCGGCACCGCCACCGTGACGGCTCCCGTCCCGCGCGCCTCCGAGCCGGCGAGCCCCAGCACGTCCTCGGCCGGCAGGCGCGCGGCGCCGGGGAAGTGCGGCACGAGGCCGAGCGCCGCCCAGCCGGTGCGCTCGGCGATCAGCCGCATCCCGTCGGCGAACAGGCTCGGGTCGCCGCGGAACCGGTTGACGAGGAAGCCGGCGATCAGGGCGGCATCCTCCGGGTCGATCACCGCCTTCGTGCCGACGAGGCTCGCGATCACCCCGCCCCGGTCGATGTCGCCGACCAGCACCACCGGCGTGTCGGTGGCCCGGGCGAAGCCCATATTGGCGATGTCGCCCGCGCGCAGGTTGACCTCGGAGGCCGAGCCCGCGCCCTCCACCAGCACCAGATCGGCCTCCGCGGAGAGCTGCGCGAAACTGTCCAGCACGGCGGACATCAGCCGGGGTTTCCAGGCCTGGTAGTCGCGCGCCTTCACGGTGGCGACCATCCTTCCCTGCACCACCACCTGGGCGCCGACCTCGCTCTGCGGCTTCAGCAGGACCGGGTTCATGTGCACGGAGGGCGCCACCCGGGCGGCCCGGGCCTGGAGCGCCTGCGCCCGGCCGATCTCGCCGCCGTCCGCGGTGACGGCGGCGTTGTTCGACATGTTCTGCGGCTTGAACGGCCGGACCCTCAGGCCCCGCTCCGTGAAGGCGCGCGCCAGCCCCGCCACGATCAGCGACTTGCCGACGTCGGAGCCGGTGCCCTGGATCATCAGGGCCTTTGTCCGCTTCGGGCTCAGAACTCGATCCCTTCCTGCGCCTTCACGCCGGCGGCGAAGTGGTGCTTCACGCTGCCCATCTCGGTGACGAGGTCGGCGGCCTCGATCAGGGCCGGCTTGGCGTTGCGGCCGGTGACCACGACGTGCAGGTCCGGCCGGCGCGCGCGAAGGGCGGAGACGACGGCATCGAGGTCGAGGTACTCGTAGCGCAGCGCGATGTTCAGTTCGTCGAGGACGAGCAGGCGGATCGTGGGGTCGGCCATCAGGCCCGCGGCGACCTCCCAGGCGTGGCGGCAGGCGGCGATGTCCCGGGCCTTGTCCTGCGTCTCCCAGGTGAACCCCTCGCCCAGGGTGTGCCACACGACCCGGTCGCCGAAGGCCGCCACGGCGTGGCGCTCGCCGGTGTCCCAGCCGCCCTTGATGAACTGCACCATGCCGACCCGCCAGCCGCGGCCGAGCGCCCGCAGCATCAGCCCCAGAGCCGCCGTGCTCTTGCCCTTGCCGGGGCCGGTATGGACGAGGAGGAGACCCTTCTCGAGGGTCTTGGCGGCCACCTCGGCGTCCTGGACGGCCTTGCGCTTCTCCATCTTCTCGCGGTGGCGCGCGGCGTCGTCGCTCATGCGGGGGCTCCTTTCGCGGGGGCTTGCGTCTGAGGGGCCTGCGGCTTCACGACCAGCGGCAGGCCGGCCACGGTGAGCACGACCCGGTCGGCCTGCGCGGCGAGCTGCTGGTGGAGGCGGCCGGCGGCGTCGCGGAAGCGCCGGGCGAGGGCGTTGTCGGGGACGATCCCGAGCCCGACCTCGTTGCCGACCAGCACGAGCGGGCCCGGGACGGTGGCGCAGGCGGCGCGGAGCCGCGCCGTCGCCTCCGCCACGTCGGCCTCCGTCAGGATCAGGTTGGTGAGCCAGAGCGTGAGGCAGTCGACCAGGACCGGTCCATCGGCCGCGGCGACCGCCTCCGGCAGGGCGAGCGGCACGTCGCGGGTGCGCCAGGCGCCGCCGCGCCGCGCGCGGTGCTGGGCGATGCGCGCGACCATCTCGTCGTCGAAGGCCTGCGCGGTGGCGAGATAGAGCCACGGGCCGGGGCAGGCTTCGATCACCCCCTCCGCGTAGGCGCTTTTGCCGGACCGCGCCCCGCCGAGGACGAGGGTCATGCGAGGGGAATGTTGAGGCATGGCCCTCCATCGCCCCAAGCCGGCGCGCGGTCAAACCTGAGCCCTGTGGCACCAGTGCCGCGCATGAACGGTTGCCGGGCGTCTCCGGTCCGACTATAGAACCTCGGCCCAGCCAGTGCGCCCTTCGTCTAGCGGTCCAGGACGTCGCCCTTTCACGGCGAAAACACGGGTTCGATTCCCGTAGGGCGCGCCAGCAAACTTAACCACGTAGCGGAAATTGCTGGCGCGGCTCACACTGACGTCTCACATAGCTCGATCTCGACAGCGGGTGTGGCTGCAGCTTGCACGCGCTTGGCGAGTGAAGGGCTACTGTCGTGACGCACAAAGCGGCATTGACCCTAGACGAACGTCCCGCGAGGCCGTCCAGTTAGTAGTGGGCAGGCCGAACGTTCACACGACCAGGATGCCGCGACTTAAGCTTGCACGTCGACGATGAGCCGAATGCCGGCACAGCGGCTCTCTCATTATCAACAGCTGATCACAACCGAAACACCAACCTTGCCAAGGTTGGTGTCGAGGGTTCGAACCCCTTCGCCCGCTCCAGTTTTTCCCAACCATCTGATTGACTTGCAAGGCCGCACCTCCGCGGCCTTTGTCGTTTCTGGTCGCTCCAGGAACCACTGCGGAACCAAGCGGGCTAGAAGCCGCCTAGACTAAGCGCGGCGGTCTGCCACATGATGTCTCAAACCAACGCGCACCTGAAAACGAAGGGCTATCTGAAGTGAGGCGCACGAAGCCTAACCTGCCAGACAGCCTGACCCAGCACCTGTCGGATCCGAAGGTCGTGGCCTTCCGGCCTCGCGCCAGTCAGCGTCGTCCCTACCGTCCGTCCGGATCGGCGCAGAATTTGGCCATTTCAATCGTGACCCTCGGCGTCATCGTGTTGGCTGGCGGGCACCTGCTTCGCGCATGGTAAGTTACCCGCATCACCGCCATGGATTGCTCATAGGTCAAGGCCATGTGAGGCACCGCGAGGATCTAGTTGTTTGATCCAGGGTTTGAGGGTGCACTCTTCACGTTGGAGTGGAAGGATGCGCTATGGGCCAGGTTCTTCACGGGAGCGCCGCGACGACAGCGGCAGTCCGTCGAGCGATACAGCAGAGTCATCTTTGGACGGCCCCTGCTCTGCAAGGGTGATATCGGGCTGATCTGACGATCGGTCGGGTGCGGTCATCTTTCCGGCCTGTCGGCGCGGCGCCGATGGCCCTGATGGAGTCCGCTGACCAGGTCCGTTCAAGCGAGCCAGTACGACGCTCGGACTATGCTGCGGAGTGCCTGGCTTGCGGCCGTGTTCCGATCACCATCAACCCTCGTGCACCCTTCCAGTCCAGAGCTGCGGAGGGACCCGCAGCTATTCGATCAAGCGTGGCTTGGCTCGTGGTAGACGCCGCCACGTGCCAGCAGTGCCCAGGCAATGCGCGCTGTGTGGTTGGCCATGGCGACGGTCACGACCCGAGCTGGCCGGCGCTCCAAGAGCGACTGGATCCATACCGCGGCGCCGCGTGTGCTCGTGCGAGCCCGGCGGATCACCGATGTCGCTCCCACGACCAGAAGCTTGCGGAGGTAACGGTCTCCCATTTTGGAAATGCGGCCCCATCGCTCCTTACCGCCCGAGGAGTTCTGTCGCGGTACGAGGCCGAGGAAGGCGGCAAACTCGCGGCCTGAGCGGAATTGGGCCGGATCAGTGACGGTGGCCGCCAGAGCGGTAGCCGTGATCACCCCGACGCCGGGAATGCCCGCCAGTCGCTGGCTCGCCTCGTCCTGTCGATGCCAGGCCAGCAGCACCCGTCCGAGGCGATTGATCTGTGCCATGCGAGCTTCGACCTGCGCCACCATCAGCGGCACTGCGGACTCTACGATCGACGGGAGGCGGGCCTCGTCGTCCGAGCGGATCTGCTCTACGAGGTCGGCCATGCGCAAGGCACCTTGTGGAGCGATGAGGCCGAACTCGGCGCAGTGGCCGCGCACGGCGTTGATCAGCATAGTGCGTTGACGGACCAGGAGTTCTCGACTCCGATGTCGCATGAGCACGCTTTGCCGTTCGGCACTCTTGATCGGAACGAAGCGCATGGTCGGTCGCATAACAGCTTCACAGATCGCCTGTGCGTCGGCTGCGTCGTTCTTCTGGCGACGAACGTAGGCCTTCACGTAGGCCGGCGGCATCAGCCGCACCACGTGGCCAAACTCGGACAACATCCGAGCCCAGTGATGGGCCGTGGCACAGGCCTCCATACCGACGAGGCAACGCGGGAGGGACTCGAAAAACCGGAGAACCTCCGACCGCCGAAGCTTCTTCCTTATCACGACGCAGCCCTCGGTATCGACGCCGTGCCCTTGGAAGACGTTCTTGGTCAGATCGATCCCGACGGTGACGACGCTCATAGTCGATGCTCCCTGACGAGGTGGACGGCGACAGCCCTCTACCGAGCGCCCGCGCGGGGTGCAGGGGCCGTCCACTCCATCAAGCGAGCCTGAGGGCGCTGGCGAAGCGCTACGGGATCAACCAGAAGACGGTCGCCAAGTGGCGGCTGCGGCCACCACGGTCTGGGGCATCGCCTCCATCAGGCGCAGCACCTGGATGAACTCGCGCTTGCCCCGGTTGCCCATGCGCGCCTCCAGAAGCGGGAAAACCTCGGGCAGATCTTAGCCCTGCGGCGCGGCGGCCTGGTCCAGGGCGTTCGGTTTGGTCTCGATCAGGGCCAGGTAGTGCAGCGGATCGGAGACGAACATCCCGGTGCCGTAGCTGCGCGTGTGCCGGGCGATCTCGATCCCGCCGCACAGGATCACGACCTCGTCGACGAAGCCCTTCACCAGCACGTCCCGGAAGCCGTAGGCCGGGGGCACCGAGTAGTCGTTGCCGTGGTAGCGCACCAGCGCGGTCGAGGAGACGCGCGCCGCCCACTTCTCGCATGGCTCCAGCAGCATCTCCGGCAGGGCTCGCAGGACCACGCGGTCGGCCAGGAGCCGCGTGCCGATGTTCTCAGCTTGCCGACCAGCGCGCTCGTCCTGCCGCGCCCGGCAGCGGCGCTCCAGATCGGCGTTCAGCGCCTCGAACGAGGCGGTCTCCGGGGCGGGGTCATGAAGTTGGACCGGGCGAACTTGACCAGCCCTTCAACCTTGCCCTTGTCGTTGCCCGTGCCCGGATGCCCGAAGCGATCCCGGAACAGGTAGTGGCTCACCAGCTCGGTGAAGGCGCGGGTGCGCTCTCGCTGTCCGCCGCCGCAGATCTTGGCCACCGCGATCTTAGTGTTGTCGTACAAGATCGATAGCGGCACGCCCGCGAAGAAGGCGAAGGCGACGACATGCCCGTCGAGGAAGGCTTCAGTCGTCTCCCGGGGATACGCCTTCACAAAGCAGGCGTCGGAGTGCGGCAGGTCCATGCAGAGGAAATGGATCTTTCGGCGCACGCCGCCGATCGTGGCCACCGCCTCGCCGAAATCGACCTGGGCATGGCCGGGCGGATGGGCGAGCGGCACGAAAGTCTGCCGCCCCTGTGCCCGGCAGATCCGCACGTGGTCCTTCACCACCATGTAGTCGCCGGCATAGCCGTGCTCGTCACGCAGCCGCTCGAAAATCCGTTTGGCCGTGTGCCGCTGCTTGATCGGCGCGCTTCGGTCCGTTTCCAGGATCGCCGCGATTACCGGCAGAAGAGACCCGAGCTTCGGCTTCTCGACTGGCTTGGTTCGCGTGTAGCCCGGCGGCAGAGAGAACCGGCACATCTTGGCGATCGTCTCTCGGCTCAGCCCGAATACCTGAGCCGACTCACGCCGAGAGTTGCCCTCGATGAACACGAACTGCCGAACGGCCGCGTAGACTTCCACGGCAAACATCTCCAGCTTTTCTCGAAAGAGAAGCTTCTCCACTCGTCGGCTTTTGCACCGCCCGCATCAGCAAGACGTCGACGCTCCAGTGGATGGTTTCGTCACTGCCCTACACAGGGCCATCGGCATTGTTGGTGCCATCGTGCCCGATTCATCGGCGGTAGTTATTCACCCGTATCTTGTCGATCTCAGCCATCGTCATTCGTATTCCAAATAATCGATTTATCTGAATTGAAAACATAGTAAAAGTGCCCCTCAGATTTCCTCGGAGGGGCACGCTGCGTCGGAATCATCTCAGCGCCGACTGTAATCCTGCATGTCTTTGACCTCCTTACGTCGCTGCTGGTAAGCGGTCATGAACGTATCGCTGGCTTTTTTCATCCCATGCTGCCGGTAGTCTTTGGCGACGGCGCGACCTTTGACGTACACTTGCTTTCCGTAATAGGCAGTCATCGCACCAGCGCCTGCGGCCGTCCCGCCACTGTGTAGCAGCGCGGCCGTTCCGCCGCCGGCGGTGAGCAAGCCGACGCCGACTGCTGCGCCGATCTTGGCTTCCTTGGTGCGCGCGGCCTTGGCCACGTCATCGGCCAGCGGCTTGAAGACTTTCAAAGGCGTATTCTCGATGATCTTTCCAGCCGCGTGATAGTACTTTGAAACCGCTACCCCGACGGGCTTAGCGACGTTCATGTACGCTTTCGGCGCAGCCTTCGCGGTCTTGATGGCATCCTGGCCGACGCTTTCAGCGGCGCGACCAATGCTCTTCGCGCCCCGTTCCACAGTCTTGCCAGCAGACTTTGCGCCCTTCTCGACCGTCTTGCTGACGGTCTTGGTGGCTTTCTTGACTTCCTTCACGGCGCCTTTCGCGATCTTGAGCGGATTGAGATCGCTGAAGCCGAAGGCGGATGCTGAACCAGTCACGGAGAGCGTCAGCGGAATGGCGAGGCTCAAGGCGAGGAGAGGACGATTGAATGTCATGGAAGTTCTCCGCAGTAGCAGCCCTTATTGGCGGCTCGGCAAAGAAAATCCTTTTCGTCGTGACCTTCTGTGACCCGGTTCACATGCAGTTGGAGGAGCACCACAGAGCAGAATCTGCAGTCACGACGCAGAGGCCGATCGTGGCCGGTCGATGCGGAATTACATTGAGCGGTTTCAACTCACGCGTCTGAGCCAAATCAGGCGCATGCCAGTCAGCGTTGCCGATGCCGCGCGCCGACGGTCTGGAACATCGGCAGGAGGGACCCGTGGACGTAAATCGACGCCTCCTCCCGGCGGTCGCGGCGCTACACGGTCTGCCCGCCGGTGCGGTCCTCGCTGAGGATCGCCGCATGAGTTCGGCCGATGCCCGGATGAAGGCCATCGTCGTCGGGCCGGAAGGACAGAGCATCGCCGACGTCAGCGCCCCGATGCCGAAGCCCGAGGAGGTTCTCGTCGGGGCCGGGGCGGCAGCCCTTAACTGCGCCGGTCTCGAAGTTGCCGAGGGGCAACAGCACGATGGGATCGGAGACGCCGGAGCGATCCGGGGCTGCGATGGGCCGGGAGGTGGTGACGGTCAGAACTTCCGTGACCGGCCTCCATCCCGGCAGTCGCGTGATAGGCTCGGATGCCGGTCGCTCGGCACAGTAAGCTGCGGCGGATCGCGGGCGGATCCTACCACTACCTGCGGACCTGCCGTTTGAGGTTGCCGCGGCCCTGCCGGTCGCCCTTCAGAGCATGCAGGACGGTCTGATAACGCAGGCTCGCCTGCAGGCAGGCGAGACCCGGCTGATGCAGGGGGCGGGTTTCAAGTCGGGCTGATGGGGCGTCAGATCGTTCGGCGGCGCAAATTTCTGATGGTGATCGGCACATTGCGAAGCCCTGATCGCTGCACCGGTCCTGGCGCGGATGAGGATCAACGAGCATCTCGGCAAGAGCGTTCTGAGCGTCTGAGCGGCCGATCATCCTTCGCGGATCCTCTTCCGGATCGGGAGCGTGCGATAAGCGATATGCGCACACGCCCACGATCATGAGGCTCGCAGGCTATCTGTGGGCTGGACGGGCAACGGAACTCTCTGCTGAAACCGGGTCAGGGGTCGGGCCGATCCTCCGACAAGTCCACGAGCTCGAATGCCGCAACCTCACGCAGGAAGCCCTTGAGCGGCAGGTCGCCCAGTGGGCGCGCTCGTGCGACTGCCTGGACAGCGCTGAACACGGAGCGGCTCACCACGATCTGCCCCGCCTGGGCCACGTCGCAGAGGCGGGAAGCCAGATTGGTCACACTTCCGAGAGCCCCGTATTCGAAGCGTCCCTCGAAACCGAACTGACCGAGGGTCGCGTAGCCCCGGGCGAGACCCAGCCCGAAACCGATCGAATGGCCGCGCGATTCCCATTGCCGGGACAGGCTGCCGACGCGTTCGCGGAGAGCAAAGGCCATGCGCACCGCGCGTTCGGTGTGCTCTGGGCACGGGTAGGGATCATTGAAGTAGGTCATGATGCCGTCGCCGGCGAAGTGCTCCAAGGTTCCTTCGTATTGGAATACGGCTTGGCCGACAGTCGCATGATACTCGCGAAGGACCGCGACCACTTCTTCCGGCGCGGCCGTATCCGTGAAGGCCGTGAAGCCGCGCAGGTCACAGAACACCACCGTGATCTCGCGCCTGTGCGGCTGCAAGAGCGCGTGGTCGTCGCGATCTGCGGCGACCAGGTTGGCGATCTGGGGTGAGAGGAACCGCCGCAATCGGCCGATCCGCTGGAGCTCGGCGGCCTTGACGGCGACTTGGCTCTCGAGATCACGGTTTGCCTCGGCGAGCGCCGATTTCTGATCCTCAAGCTCGCGCGCCTGCGCGCGGACTGTGTCGGTCAGCGCTTTTAGGCGCAGCATCGAGCGGACCCGCGCCATCAGAGCCGCATGCTCATAAGGTTTCGTCAAATACTCATCCGCGCCGGCATCGAGCCCCTCGACGACGTCGCGCGTCTCTACGCGCGCGGTGAGCAGCACGACGGGGACGTAGCGCAGAACCTCATCCGTCTTGAGATGACGCAGAACATCCAGTCCGCTGAGGCGCGGCATCATCACGTCGAGAAGGATAAGGTCCGGCGGTTGGGCAGCGGCCCGCGCCAGGGCCGTTTCGCCGTCCGGTGCGAGCCCAACCTCGTAACCCTGCGCCTCCAGGCGGACGCGCAGGATCTCCAAGTTCTCTGGATTGTCGTCAACGACGAGGATATGCGCCGGCACGGCCTCCGCTCCGCTTCAGACGTCAACGAGCATCTGGCGAACGAGGCTCAGGACCTTGCGCGGGCTGAACGGCTTGGCGACATAGCCGTCGCAGCCCGCGGCGAGGGCTCGGTCCTCGTCGCCCGAAAGGGCGTAGGAGGTCACGGCAACGACCGGGATGTGACGCGTCGACGGATCAGCCTTCAGGCGCCGCGCGGCCTCGTAACCATCCATCACGGGAAGCTGGATATCCATCAGGATGAGGTCGGGCTGCTCGGCTTGTGCCACCTCGACGCCTCGCTGCCCATCCGGAGCCTCGACGATGCCATAGCCGGCAGCAGAGAGAAGGTCGCGCAGGATGCGCCGATTGTCCTCCGTATCCTCAACGATCAGTATCCGCTTCATGAGGCCTTCTTCCTCTCGACAGCCGTCCGGATCGGAAGGGTCACCTGAAACACCGCACCCTGTCCCAACTCCGATCGCACCTCGATCCGGCCGCCATGCAGGAGGACGAGTTGCCGGGTGATCGAGAGACCCAGACCCGTACCGCCCTGCTGGCGCGTGCTCGAGCTGTCCACCTGCTGGAATTCATCGAATATCCGGGCCTGATCGACTGGTGCGATACCGGGTCCGGTATCGGAAACCTTGATGACGAAGGTATCGTCGACGGCTTGCGCAGACACCTCTACGAAGCCGGATTGCGTGAACTTGATGGCGTTGCCCACGAGATTCATGAGCACTTGCGTGAGCCGCCGCTCATCGCCCTGTCCGATAGGCAATGTCTGCGGGACGTCGGTCTTCAGGACGAGGCCCTTTGCCTGGGCCAGCGAGGAAGCCGCCACCGTTACGGATTCGATCAAGGCACCCAGCGCGTAATCCTGGACATCAAGCGTGAGCAAGCCAGCCTCGATCTTCGTGAAGTCGAGAACGTCATTGATCAGGCTCAGCAGGTGGCGGCCGTTGATCTGAATACGCTCCAGGGCCTCGCTGGCCCTCTCGCTGAGCGGACCGTAAAGCCCGTCGGCCAGGAGCTCCGAATAGCCCAGCACGGCGTTCAATGGTGTGCGGAGCTCATGGCTCATGTTGGCGAAGAACTGCGTCTTGTGGAGATCTGCGGCGGCGAGCTGTCGGCCTTTCTCGTCGACCTCTTGGAAGAGACGCGCGTTGCGGATCGCGAGAGCAGCCTGATGCGCGAAGGTGTGCAGGACATGCTCGGAACTGCCCAAGGGCGCGGCGGCGTCTCGGGCGAGCAGGAGAAGGAAGCCCAGGCGGCCGTCGCTGTCGGCGAGATTGATGAGCGTGGCGGCTTGAAATCCTTCCGCAACGCCTGTGAGAAGTCCGCCGATCATGGACAGGTCGCGGACCTGGATGACCTCGGCCGCAGCGTCGCCGGCTTTGTCCAGGGCATTGGCGGGCAGTATGTCGCTGACCGCGCTGGGCGGCAGACCATGGTCACCCGCGCGGCGGAACGTCTCGCCGGGTGCCTCGACCAAGTAGACGGCGCTGGCGTCGGAACCCGCGAGAGTCGCGGCCCGCGCAGCAATCGCCCGCACGACGTCCTCGATCTGAAGGGAGGCGACGATCGCGCGCCCGGTTTCCTCGAGAGCCCGCAATTCGCTGACGGAGCGGGCGAGATCCCGGGTCTGTCGCTGGATCTCGCTCTCAAGCCGCGCATAAGACGTCGAGAGTGCGTCGGCCATGGTGTTGAAGCGCGTCGCCAGCGCCTCAAACTCGTCGCCCGTGCGCACGGCGATGCGGTGCTCGAAGCGGTTGGCCGCGAAGTGCTCGGCCCCGGCATGCAGCGCGCGGATCGGCACCAGCATGCGGCGGGCCAAAAGGAGACTGGCGCAGATCGCAACGACGAGGCCGAACGCGAGAAGCCAGACGAGCCGGATGAGCAGGTCGCGCACAGGCGCCAGCGCTTCGCTCAGGGGCTGCGCGACGACGAGCGAGGCGGGTAGGGCAGCGAGGGCGTATTGCGTGGCCAGGATCGGCTGTCCCGCGCCATCGGAGACGTAGGCGACCGAACCGGGTGTCGGCAGGGTCAGGCGATCGCCCGTCGCATGCGGGCTCTTGTCGGAGCGGGCCACGCTGATCCCGTCCGGCGTGACGAGGTCGACGTAGCTTCCGACACCGGCGGTCGCGGACGGGAGGCTCCCCGTCAAGGCGGTCAGCCGGACACGGGCCAGAGTGGCGCCCGTCCCCGCGCCCGGATGCGGCAGGAGAAGGTTTGCGTAGATCTCGCCCCCGACGATCTGGAGGTTCTGAAATCCCTTGTGCTGCGGGACTGGCCCACGATCATCCGATGGTATGGGATCAGGGCTGTCCGGCCGGCTGGCTCGGACACGCTCGCGGCCTTCGTCATCGAAAAAGGCGAGCGTCAGGACGATCGGTGTCTGGTCGAGAAGCGCAGCGTAATCCTCGCGGTGTTGGGCGAGGCTCTGCGCGCTTGCCCGTGTCACCCAACCCACCTGTCGCTCGATCTCCGCCAGCGTGTCTTCGACGGCCGCCGTCGCGCTGACCGCGAAGGCGGCCTGGACGCGGGCGACGCGCTCGACGGTTTCCCGATATAAAAACCAGGTCTCCACGGTCGCGTTGATCGTCAGAACCAGGGCGACGAGACTTACGAGCGTCAGGACGTATTTGCGGAACAGGCTGCCTCGCCAAGTCAAGCTCGGCGCCGACGAGAGTGCGCCCTCCGTCCGCATCGGCAGACTCCGCAATACCGGGCTGGCAGGGACGGCTTGTCCCCACAATAGGTGACGTGAATCGCCATCGAATGCTCTATAGCCAGCATGGTCGAACAAGGAAAAATGGGCAACTGAAAACAAGCCGTTGCGCGATCACCTGCGTTCGCGTGAGAATCTGACGCTCTTTCGTTCTTGGGGTGGCGGTGATGTCGAAAGGCTCTGGTTTCGGTCCGCTTCTGCGCGTGAACCCGCTGTTCGCGGACCTCGGCCCGGAGGTGATTGACTGTCTTGCCGAGATGGCGACGGCGCGCATGCTGCGAGCGGGCGAAATCTTATTCCAGGTCGGTGACCCTGGTGACACGCTCTACGGAATCAGGCGCGGGGAAATCCGAATCGAAATCGGGACCGAGGCCGGGCGACGCATCGTGCTCAACAGCCTTGGGGCCGGCGACCTGTTCGGTGAGATTGCCCTTCTCGACGGAAACGAGCGCACGGCCGATGCCGTGGCCGTCGAGGCGAGCGAGGTTTTCGTCCTGCGCCGTTCCGATCTTCTCGCCTACCTCACCCGCGAGCCCGACGTCGCCATCCGGTTGATCGGTCTCCTTTGCAGCCGGATCCGATACATCGCCGGCCAGATGAATGAACTGGCCACGCTGTCGCTGGGAGTCCGGCTCGCCCGCCGCCTGGCGGTGCTGGCCGAGGATTTCGGCAACGAGATCCAGATCTCCCAGGAACAACTGGGCGCTTTCGTGGGCGGCACGCGCGAGAGCGTGAACCGTCAATTGCAGGTCTGGCGCCGCGCTGGGTACATCGACCTGCGCCGGGGCTGTATCGTGCTCCTCGATGCCAAGGCGCTGACCCGCATGGCACAGGAGCCTTCGTGCACGTGATCCGATGACGGGCCGGACTGCGTCCCGACGGTGAGCGAGCCCGCGCGCCGTCACGGCAGAGCGCGCGCCACCCGGAACCCGTTGGCATAGTACCGGACATCGGCATCGTACCGGAAACGCGCCGAAGGCTTCACATAGCTGGCCGAACTATCGAAGGAACCGCCCCGAAGCACCCGCTGGCTGCAGGTTCCGGTGAGCCAAGCCGTGCCATCCTGCGGAGCGCCTCGGTAAGAATCGTTCCAGCAATCCTCAACCCATTCGGCCGCGTTGCCCGCCATGTCGAAGAGGCCGAACCCATTCGGTGCGAAGCTCGCGACGCTGGACAGTTCGTGGCCGCCAGTCCGGCTGCACTCGCGGCAATTGGCCTTGCTGTCGCCGACCTGAGCCCCCCAGGAGAAGGCCGTGCTGGTGCCGCCGTGCGCGGCGTACTCCCATTCCGCCTCGCTCGGCAGGCGGTAGGTCCGCCGCGTCAGCGCGCTGAGCCAAGCGACATATTCCTGCGCGTCGAACCAGCTCACGTTCGTGATCGGCTGCGTGCCGGCCTGCCCGTCCACGACCTTCGGCCGGTACTTGCAGGCCCCCGCCTCGACACAGCTGCGCCACTCGTTGATGGTCGTCTCCCGGCGTGCGATCGCGAATGGGCGCGGGATCGTCACCCGATGGACGGGACGGTCGAACGGCTGAGCGCCGGCGCCCATCTCGAACGTCCCCGCCCGCAGGATGACGAGTTCGGGGCACATCTCGCAATCCCGCAGGCTCTGTCCCGCCGTCTGACCGCCCTCCTGCATCGGCGCCTGAGACGGCGGTGGGGCTGGCAGGCCTGGAACAGGCAAGGCCGCCGCAGTCTGCGGGACGGCCGGCGGGGGCGGTTTCGTGGAAGGCGCCGACAGGGGCGGCGCGACGGGATCGGACGGCGGACGACGCACGACTGGAGGCGCCTCGGCCTTGCTGGTGCGGTCCGGCACAATCACCGGTGGCGCGTTGGCCGGCCCGACGGCGAAACGAAACTCTTCGATCAAGGACGAGGAGATCCAGGGAACGCGCTCCGCCTTCGACGCGCGCGAGACCCCGATCCGGGTATGGGTGAACGCCTCTTCCGCGGTGAGGTTCGGCGCGCGCAATTCCTTCCCGAGTTCACTCACGAACAGGCTGACATCACCGTCATCCTCGCGCACCACCTTTCCCGGCGGGGCCGAGAAAAGGATCAAGCTCCCTTCCGGAGCGTCGACCGGCGCCAAACCCGCGGACGAGGCTCGGAATCGGCGCTCGAAGGGATTTTGCCGAGCCGCGTCAACCACCGCGATCTTCACGCGCACGCCGCGACGGTTCAACTCGCTCAGGATCGCATCGAGGCTGATGCCATCACGGCGGACTTCTGTCTCGGACCAGATCTGCGCGTTGACGGGGATCAGGTAGCTCTGGCGCTCGACCTGGATGCCGTATCCACCGAAGTACACGAAGGCGGCCGCACCGGCGTTGAGCTTGGCATAAAATGCCTCCAAGGCCGCCTGAACGTCCTCTCGCCTCAGGTTCTCGCGCAGGTCGACGTCGAAATCACTTCGCCGCAATTCTTCTGCGAGAAGGCGCCCGTCCTTCATGATCGTCGGCAAGGAACCCTGGGCATCGGGGTAGCGGCTGTTGGCGATGAGCAGAGCAAACCGCCGCCCGGCTCCGATCGGGTTCTGGGCCAGCCCTGGCCGCACAGCCAGAAGCAGTTCGCTCAGCGCGAGGAATACCAGAAAGATCAGCACGCCGCTTCCACCGATGCGGCTGCGTAACCCTGCCCGAGGCGTCAGCTCCGGAGGGCTCTCAACATAGATCCGTCCCGGCATGAACGATGACCTGCACGCAATGAGCGGACGAACGAGAACTGCAGTTTAGGTAGAAATGGCCGAAGCGCAATCATCGCCGATTCCGAAGTTTCGCTCATTCCTCAGCCATTGTCCCAAAACAAGATATCAATAGGTTTCAATTGCCATTCCAGCGACGCCGTTGTATGGATCAAGCGTCGTACCGCTCGAATCGAAAAGACATCGCGCTCCATCGAAATGTGAGCTCTGATCAGCGCGTTGCGCAGGAGGCAATGTGATTGATGCGGCGAAATCAATTGCGGCAGGCCTGCCTCGAGCGGCCCTTGTTCTGCTGCTGACCGCCTCCGCCGGAACGGCGCAGGAGCGCAAAGGCGGCCCAACGCCATCGCCGTCAGGCGCAGCGGTCTACTTCGTCGATGTCAAGAACGGCAGCACCCTTCCGCCCAAGGCGACGATCCATTTCGGCCTGCGGAACATGGGTGTGGCGCCGGCGGGCCTGGATCGCCCGAACTCCGGACACCATCATCTTCTGATCGACACGCCGATGCCGGCTGCGGACCGGCCGATCCCGAATGACTTCAACCACATGCATTTCGGCGCCGGGCAGACCGAGGCCGAGATCGAGCTGACGCCAGGCGAGCACACGCTTCAATTATTGCTCGCCGATAAGGACCATATTCCGCATAATCCTCCTGTCGCGTCCGAGGTCATCAAGGTCCGGGTCGCGTCCCAGGCCGCAGAGCCCGCTGCCGCGACGGGCGGAGGTGCCATTCAACAGCGCCCGTCACCGCCGGGAGCGCGCGTGTACTTCGTTCAGCCGCGCAACGGCGACGTCGTAGGACGCAAGACGCTCATCCGCTTCGGCCTGACCGGAATGGGTGTGGCACCGGCGGGTTTCGACAAGGCCAATACAGGTCACCACCATCTGCTGATCGATACCTCCCTGCACGCGCTCGATGACCGGATCCCGAATGATTTCGAGCACCTGCATTTCGGCCTCGGACAGACGGAGGCGTTGGTCACGCTGCCGCTCGGCACGCACAGTCTGCAACTCGTTCTCGCCGATGCAGACCACGTCCCCCACAAGCCACCCGTCATGTCCAACGTGATTCGGGTGACCGTGACGCGAACCGGGCGCAAGCCGCGGCCACGGCGCCACCATAGCCGGTAGATGACCGCTCGCCGGACCACGCGGTCTGAGCGCGGTCGATCGTGCGATCCGCGTCAAGCGGTCAGTTCGGCGTGCGCGATGCTTCATCGGATCGCGCAACCGGCCTAGTGGTTGGCAGCGGATCTCGTGATGGACGCTCCGCGCTTGGGCAGGGCGTCAAGAGCAGCGCGCTGTGCGAGGAGAAGATCCAAGTCGCGCCAGATCTGGCATTTGACGCGTAGTTCGGTGGAGCGTCTCATGGCTGCCTCCCGTCAGTTCGACTTCTGAGGGCGAGTATCGCCGCGCGCACGGCGACCGGCTGTGACGAAGATCACGGAGGCAGGCTTCACGCGGCGAGTGGCGCCGTGAACTGACCGGGATGCACACCGGCGACTGCCGAATCGGTCGGACTTGCAACATCCCATCAAGCCCGGTCGCGCGGCCGTCAAACGAAGTCGTGCCCCGCCAGGTGAACCCGGCGAGGCACGCAGTCATGGGGTTATGGCCGTTGAGTTTGGCCGATCGCTGACTTCAGTGGAACATGCCCATATCGGGAACGTGAGCATCGACGTGTCCACCCATGTCGTGGTGAGCCGGCATCTGCTCATGGCCATGGTCCGCAGGTCCGCTTCCGCCGTARAGGTGGTCGTTGCCGGCCCCGCCGTGGATGGYGTCGTTRCCCTTGCCRCCGGAGAYGGTGTCGTCACCCTTGCCGCCGTAGAGGTGGTCGTTGCCSGCCCCGCCSTGGATGGTGTCGTTRCCCTTGCCACCGTAGACGGTGTCGTCACCCTTGCCGCCGTAGAGGTGGTCGTTGCCSGCCCCGCCGTGGATGGTGTCGTTGCCCTTGCCGCCGGAGAYGGTGTCGTCACCCTTGCCGCCGTAGAGG